>JBILTF010000047.1:0-17382 GCA_044371675.1 Flavobacteriales bacterium | reverse complement strand
TTGCGTCAATGTGTGGCAAATGCTAAAGGTGTCAACATGCCGAAAGATCGGGTGGATGCCGCAATCAAAAGAGCTTCTAGTAAAGATGCCAGCAACTACGAAGAGGTAGTTTACGAAGGATACGGTCCATATGGAATTCCAATCTTGGTTGAAACAGCTACCGATAACCCAACAAGAACTGTCGCGAACATTCGATTGTATTTCAACAGAAGCGGTGGACTCATGGGAAACAGCGGTTCGTTGTCTTTCATTTTTGAACGCAAAGGCGTTTTCAGATTAGCAATGGATCAAATTCCATCCTGGGAAGAATTGGAATTGGAATTGATTGATCATGGACTGGATAGTTCGGAGCAGGAGGAAAATGAAATGGTTGTTTACACGGTGTTTTCCGATTTCGGAAACATGCAAAAGGCATTAGAGGATCGTGGAATAATACCGAATAAGTCTAGTCTTGAGCGAATCCCGAATACCTACGCAGAGATAACCGAAGAGCAAACCGATGAGATTTTAGAATTGATCGAAAAGATTGAAGAAGACGAAGATGTTCAAGCAGTCTATCACAACTTGAAGTAATGAAAAAAATAATTTTCTTATTAGCAGTTACTGCCGTGTTTTCAGCATGTACCAAAGATCCAGGTACGGGTGGGTCAGGAACTATTTCCGGAACTATATTGAAGGAGTTTCGTGTTGTTCTAACGAATCCATCTACGGCAATTTACACCGTGCCTGCTGCAGATGTGGAAGTATACATTGTCTACGGTGAACACCTTTCTCCAGACGACAAAGTAATGTCTGATTATGAAGGGAATTTCGAATTCAGAAATCTCCGCAAAGGAAAATACACTGTGTATACCTACAGCAGAGACACAACGGGACAAAATCCACCGACTACAGATCCAATGAAAATGGTTGTGCTGAACGAGGTTGAACTCACAGACAACGAGGATCATGCTGTTGTTTCCGATTTAACAATCTATGACACGCCGTAATAACGCGTTACTTTTTTTTGTTCTTCTAGCTTCGTTTGGTTCTGCGCAGAATGTCAACGATGCCGGAATGTGGAATGCATTCTCTTTCTCCAGCGACATCAAAGATTTAACTCCTTGGAAGGATCCGAAATTTTTTAAAGATTGGTCATTACACATTGACCCTGAAATTCGATTTAATGAAAACGTCTCTCAGGTAAGTAACGTTTTTTCTGATTTTGGAACCGATAAAAAATGGAGTAAGTACCTCACAACTACCCTGGAATATCGCCTGGGTGTCAGGCGAGAAGAAGATTGGTTCAACGTTAGAAAGCGCTGGTCATTGGGTGCTCAATTGAGTTGCCCTTTCAAAAATTTTAAATTGTCCTCAACAACACGCTGTCAAATTTCTCGCGCTATTACCTCAGAGATTGACATCAAATCCATTTGGCGAGAAAAAATAAGCCTAGAGTTTTCCAAGTGGGAGAAATTGACTTTTCAAGTGAGCCATGAATTGTTTTTCCTTCCAATAACATTGGAAAATTCGAATTGGAGAAGTCAAGTATCTGTAAAGTATAAGTTAGATAAGTCTAACGCCATATCTGTCGGGTATTTGGTGCAGCGCGATCTTTCGAATGCCGATATGGATTTTGTGATTCTCACGGGATACAAGTGGGAATTCAATAAGAAAAAGGATAAGGGCATAGACTTGAAATGAATTGTCGGAATTAGCAGAGGGCATTCAAGTGAAATCGTTAACTTCGGGAATCTTAATCTGAATTATGAAGAAACTAATTTTACTTTTTGCAGGTGTTGCTTTGATGCTATCGGCGCATGCTCAGCAAGGAACAACATGTGATAACCCAATTCCTTTAACAACTACAGGTGATTATGTTGGTATGTATGAAGACACTTGGTTCACTTACATTCCCTTAGAATCCGGCATTACCGAATTCTCAACTTGTGGAACCAACAGCTGCGATACCAAGATTTGGATATATGAATCGTGTGTCGCCACTCCAACAGAGTTTGCAGAGGGCACGTATGCTTATAACGACGATTTCTGCGGCCTTCAAGCGCATGTCGAGGTAAATCTCACTGCCGGAACAATTTATTTTGTAAGAATTGGTGATTATTTTGCAGATTGCACGGATTCAGTAAACTTTAATATTACGTATATCGGACAAATTGTCGGATGTACAAATCCTACAGCTTGTAATTTTAATCCAATGGCTACTGAAGACGACGGTTCATGTGTCTTTTTTCCAAGTGAACTTTGCTCGCAACCCGATTTAAGATTTGACAGCTTGGCATTGGTAAATTCGTTATATATCAGTCAAATTGGTGCAGCTGAGTGCGATGTTCAAGAAGGTTGTGTTACAGGATATGGAAATAGATGGATCATTGGATTTAGCTCAAAAATTGACAACATAGGTCAAGCCGATTATTACATTGGCAACCCTTCCGCTAATCCAGAAATGTTTAGCGTAGTGAATTGTCATGGGCATACGCATTATGAGGGATATGGAGATTATCGTCTAATGGATGAAAATGGAGATCTCGTTCCAGTCGGACATAAAAATGGATTTTGCGTAATGGATTTGTGTGGCTTTGGTCAATACAATTGTTCTGATATGGGAATTTCTTCAGGATGCTATGATATTTATGGAGCAGGAACGCAGTGTCAATGGTTAGACATTACCGGAATTCCAGCAGGCCAATACCGCTTTGTGGCTTTAGTAAACCCTTTCTACTTGCCAGATGCCTTGGGCAGATACGAGAGCAACACTCAGAACAACGCGGTTTCTGTTTGTATGGAGATTTTTTGGAATAATGGAGTTCCAACGTTTGAATTGTTGGCGGATTGTCCGTCCTACATCGATTGCACGGGAAGCATTAATGGATCAGCAGAATTGGATTGTAACGGAGTTTGCAATGGCCCGTCGATTTTTGGTGATGTTAATCCAGACAACGATTTAAACACATCAGATGTTAGTGTGTACATGGGAATATTGTCGCAAGAGAATATTACTGCGACAACGTGCAATGACCTAAATGCGAACGGTGAAATTTCTGTCTACGATATATACTTAGCAGAGTGGTGCATGAACGGCGGAAACGGCGGTTCTACCATTACGAATGCATGTGATTTCCCGAGAAATATTGTGAATGTGAATACTTCAACGGGTCTTTCAATCTCGAATTTTAATGCTACTGAGGGATATATAGATATTGAATTGTTGAGTGTAGTTGATGATGTAACAGCGTATCAATTTGAAATTTCGGGTGCAGACGTAATAGGTGTTACAAGTATGATTGATGCTACTGTTTTCAGTTGTGAAACAGGATTCAACACCTTTACGGAATCTGTTTTCGCTGTTTCCAATATTTACGGAAATAAAATCGAGAACAGCCTTGCCCCCATAAGCTTGTGCCGTGTTTATCTCGAGAATTATGGAAATAATGAAATCTGCATCGATGAAGTTGTAGATATCGTTAATAATAATGCGGAAAGAATACCTTCATACATCTACGGGTCTTGCGTTCAGGGGATAAATGTATCTGAGTTCACTAATCTTCTCACGGCATCAACGGAAGTATTTCCGAATCCAGCATCGAATGAAATTCGTTTACGCGTTAACGCATTGAGTGAGGGCACAACTCATGTCGCTATTCAAGATGCAACGGGAAGAACCATTAAGATTATTTCTGCTTTAAGTCTGAATGTTTGGAATACACTTGAAGTTTCTGACCTTTCTGCAGGAGTTTATACCATTCATCCATTTAATTCCACTAGTAAAGGAAACTCTATTAGATTTGTCAAATTGTAATTTATATTATGCGCTACACAGCTCTTTCTTCAACACATTATTCAAACAATCGCAAACGCTTTGCTTCTCGCATGGAAGATAAAGGGTTGGCTATTTTTACGAGTAACGATATTTATCCAACCAGCGCCGACGGCACTTTGCCTTTCAAGCAGCACAGCGATATTTTTTATTTAACGGGTGTAGATCAAGAGGAAACGATGCTTCTTCTTTTTCCAGACGCTACGAATCCTGCGCATAGAGAAATGCTTTTTGTTCGCGAAACGAATGATCACATTGCTGTTTGGGAAGGAGCGAAATTGAATAAAGCACAGGCGAAAGATCGCACGGGTGTTACAACAATTTACTGGACTTCTGAATTCGAGAAAATACTTCATACAGTTATTGGTGAAGCTTCTTCAGTTTACTTGAATAGCAACGAGCATTCACGCGCTACCATTGAAGTTGAGACGCGTGAAATGCGCTTGTCTAAATGGTTCCGCGAGAAATACCCTCATCATACTATTGACAGAGCTGCTCCAATCATGCATGCTTTGCGCGCTGTGAAAGACGAAGAAGAGATTGCTCAAATTCAAAAGGCTGTCGATATCACTCACAACGGTTTGTTGCGTGTCATGAAGATGATTCGTCCAGGCGTTTTGGAATATGTAATTGAAGCGGAATTCGCTCATGAATTTTTGAGCAGTGGCTCTCGTGGATTTGGTTACACACCAATTATTGCGTCGGGTGAAAGCGCTTGCGTTTTGCACTACATCGACAATGACAAACCGTGTAAGGATGGAGATGTAATACTTCTCGATGTGGGTGCTGAATATGGAAATTATTCTGCCGACATGACCCGCTGTTTGCCTGTAAGTGGAAAATTCACACAGCGTCAGAAGGATGTCTACAACGCTGTTCTTTCAGTAATGAAACAAGCCACTGCTTATTTGAAGCCGGGTGTGATCATGTCTGAATACCACGTGGCAGTAGGCGAGATGATGACTGCGGAATTGTTGAAATTGAATTTGATTTCGGAAGAAGATGTGAAGAATCAAAATCCTTCTTGGCCTGCATACAAGAAATATTTCATGCACGGAACTTCTCACTTCTTAGGATTAGACGTTCACGATGTTGGAAATTGGAACAAGCCTATTGAAGTTGGAAACGTCTTCACCGTTGAGCCGGGCATTTATATTCCAGAAGAAAATTTAGGCATTCGTTTAGAAAATAACATTGTGATTACAGAAAACGGAAGTCGCGATTTGTTCGCGAATTTCCCGTTGGAAGTGGAAGAGATTGAAGCGTTGTGCGCTAAATAATTAGAGCACAACTTCTTTTAATATTCCCGTTTTCGTGTAAGCAAGATATCCTCTAACAGTCTTATCCGTTGCGGCTTGTAGCGCAGACATGTAGTTTTTCACTTGTTGAAAATGCTTGTCCATTTCTGCTCCTGTTTTGAAGTCGTAAACTTCTACATATTCAGCATTCATGTGAATTCGATCTGGACGAGCCACTTCGCGCACGTTCACCTGAATGTCATGCTCGGTGAGTACTTCATCTGCGGTATTAAATATTTGTTGAAAGGAATCGTGGCTTAATGTTTCTTTGACTTGATTGGAGAGCACTTCTTTTTCTTTTTGTTGAAGCTCTGTGTGTTCGAAGAGATAATTCGATAAAGATTCTTCCCAAGCGCTCAGGTGATTCAAGGTTGAAAGACAAGCGTGTAGATGGTTTCCCATGACTAGCGCTTCTTTTCCCTCCATGTCTTTGCGTTTCGTTTCACGCATGCGGAAGTCGGGCTGCACGGCATTGAGTCGTGTACCATCGAGAAGTGCAATTGCTTTTTCTTCTGCCTTTTCCACTTTCACGTGTTTCACTTTTTCTCCGAATTGAAATTTATTCAATCCGGTGTGATGCGTATTGAAATAGTCGTAGAGATAAGTATTTAATGCGCTATTTGTTGAAGAAGGTTTGCTTTCGGTTAGGAAGTACAATCGATCTTCTGGACGAGTGAGCGCGACGTAGAGTAGGTTCATGTCGTCGAGCAAAATCTTGTTGTTCTCTGTACGAATTTCTTGCGGATCATCTTCCTTGGGAGCCTTGCTAGGCGTGAAGTTGATGAGTCCTTTGGTATACCCAGGGTGAACATCTGGCGCCTGCACCCACAAGGTTTGATTCGGATGTTTTGTATCGAATTTTGGAAAGATAACAACTGGAAATTGCAACCCTTTGCTTTTGTGAATGGTTAGAATACGAACTGCATTTTGCTTTGCACCACTTTGAATGTAAAGCTTACCTCTGTTGTCGTTCCACCAATCTGTCATTTCTGAAAATCCCATTCCGTTCTTGTGCGAAAGTTGGAGTAATTGATTTTCGAAGAACTCTAAATACACATCGAATGGCAATTGGAAGTATCGAATCAACTCTTGAATACATTCAAACGGATGCGCGTTGTCCTTTACAATGTTTCGAAGTCCCGGATAATGTTCGTCGAGAAATTCATTCACTTTGAAACGAAGTTTTCCTTTTTCCAGCTGTTCTACATAAGTTGAAATAACTTTACTGTAATTGAATCGGTTTGGAAAGACATCGCATATTCTACGAATTAAATTGAAGCGATAAAAATTCTCAGTCTCTTTTCCGAAGTAGTAGATACACGCCATAAGCAGCTGTACTTCGTTGGAATTTTGAACCAAGAAACTGTCTTCCGTGGTTAAAGGAATTTTTTCGGTTTGTTGAAGAATAAATTCAGAAATTTTTGTCGATTCCGATTTGCCTTTCCGGGTAAGAATAGCAATATCTCCCCATTCATACCCATCTTCTCGGCATTCACGAATCGCATCAACAATTCCATTCAGCATGTGTAAATCACTTGAATCTTTTCGGTCAACAACTGTTGTTTGAATTTCCACATACCCCGGATGGTCTTTACTGCATTCTTGCTCGTGCTGGTCGTACACATCTTGAAGTGGCCCGAGTTTTTCTTTCAGCGCACCGAAAAGGGTGTTGTTGAATTCAATGATGGCTTTTCCGCTTCTTCTATTTGTATTCAATACTTCTTCCTTGTACGCATCGTTCAACAAGTGTTGCATGCTAGCCGGAGCACCCTCATATAATTTCGGAAGACGAACGAATTGTTCAACATTTCCATTTCTCCAACGATAGATACTCTGCTTTCCATCTCCAACAACCAAACTAAAATTTCCTTGCGCAATGGCGTTTTCGAAAAGTGGAAGGAAATTCTTCCATTGCATTTCAGAAGTGTCTTGAAACTCATCGATGAGAATGTGATGGTATCGTTCTCCTGCACGTTCATAAATAAAAGGAGCGTTGCTTTCTTGAACAACAGCGGAAACGATAGCGTGAAAGTCTGAAATGAGCAACAGATTTTCTTCTGTTTTAATGCGCTGACTCACATCATTCAACTTGCTTAGTAGCCCAGTGGTGAATATGCGTGGAAGTATTTTGCTGATTCTAGTGAAGTCGTGCTTGTTGTTCCCTGTCAACCATTCAATAACGTATTCTGCTGTCTCATTGAGTTGCGGGTTCATCGCATTTACTTGAGTCTGTTTAGGTTTGCCCCATCCTTTTTCGAGAACTTTGAGAAGATAGGCTCCAGGTAAATCGAAAGTTCCGCTTCTCACTTTCCGCAAGTAAGTAATGGTTCCTTTTCCATTATTGAAAAAATCTTGTGCTGTCAGATTGTTCTCATCAATCTTCTCGAAGACATTGTCTATTCTATTGAAGAGCTCTTCTGTAAGTTCTGTAAGCCTCGCTTGATAAGCTTTTTTTATTAATTCATATTCCGTAATGTGCAAATTCTCGAACAGCTGAAGTATGTTCCGCGCATCTTCCTTCACCAGTTGTCTTGAAATGCCAATCATTCCTTTTTTAACGTTCCAATCTTCTTCCTCTTCGAAATTACTCATGACGTAATTTTCCAAGTAGGTCGTTAATTCAGCGTCTTCTCCAACTTCATCGAGACAGGCATCAACACATTGCTCTAAAAACTTCTCTGTGTCCATTTCAATGGAAAAGTCGGGATGTATCTGCAGGTCTTTCGCGAAGGCGCGCACAATGCGGTGCGTAAAGCTATCAATGGTGCTAATGCTCAAGCGCGAATAATTGTGAAGCATGTGCGACAAGGTTTTTCTTGCGCGCTCTTGCAAGATCATCGGAGAAACATCGAGCTCTTTACGAATGTCGTTGAACAACTCATTCTTTCCTTCCAATGCTTTTTGAAAGGTGAATTCATGCAGTCTCTCCATTACGCGCTCCTTCATTTCAGAAGCTGCGGCATTGGTGAAGGTTATTGCCAAAATGTGGCTATAGGCAAAGGCTTCTTCGCTCTTTAAACTTAAAAAAAGGAAGTGTCTGACAAGTGCGTAGGTTTTTCCGCTACCTGCAGAACTTTTTAATACAAGTAATGGTTCATTTTCCATCAATAGAAAGTCAAATATGCGAATTCAATGTTATCTTTAATCTGTGAAGTGAAAGTAAATCCATGTGGCAATGAAAATGAAAATTGTGAATAATTATTTCTTCGTGGTTTTGCTTGCTCTATTTCTCGCGTCGTGTGGAGAAGAAAGTCCGCAAGCTCCAAAACCGAAAGTGCATCTGAAATTTGTTCCTACCTATAACGGTCAGCCACTTTCAATTGATTCCGTGTACACGAATTCCTTCGGACAGCAGCTTCGCGTGGAAAATGTTCAGTTTTATTTGTCAAATATTTATGCCCACAACGGTTCTGACTCAACCTTGCTGAAACAAGCTGTTATGTGTACTCTTCTGCAACCGCAGACGCTTTCACTAAACGTCTCTCCGCAAACGTTTTCTTCACTTTCTTTCGGTGTAGGAGTGCCTGCTAATCTGAATAAGAATGTAGATCCTTCTCAGTACGAGAATTCCAATCCACTGAGTGTGCAAGGTTCCAATGGCATGTTTTGGTACTGGAACACGGGATATATTTTTGTGAAGGTGGAAGGAAGGTATGAGCTAACAGGTACGCCGAATGCGCCATTGATGGATTCGTACTCTTATCATACAGGAGACGATCCGTTGTATCGCGTCTTGCATTTCAATACAGGAAATGTAAGTTTATCGGAAGGAGATGCGCGTACCTTCAACATTGAAGTTGCAATTGACAGTGTCTTCAACAGGCCTATTGATCCAATTGATTTGTCTATTGACAACCTTACGCACACGACGTCTAATTTTCCTTTGGCAGAGCGCGTAACGAACAACTTTGTTTCAGCGTTTCATCTTCAATGAAGAAAGTAATTTTTTGTGTTTTCTTGTCTGGAATCCTTTCAGGCTGTGCCGAAGAAGGATTAAAGGACAGAGCTATTTCATTCAAACAACCGCATTATTTTCCACAAATAAAATTTCCAGAAGGAAATGAACCCACGCATCTTCGATTCGAATTAGGAAAGAAATTATTTTATGAAGTTAAGTTGTCGAAGAACGAAGACCTTTCCTGCGCCTCTTGTCACCGCTTGCCTGCGGCCTTTACCGATGGAAGAGCAGTTTCTTCCTTCCATGAAAATAAATTTGCTCGCAACGCACCAACACTTGTCAATTTAGCTTGGTCGCCTTATTTCATGAGCGAAGGCGGAGTGCCTACTTTGGAACTTCAAGCCTTAGGACCCATTCACGAAAAACATGAATTGTCGTTGAGCATGGAAGAGCTCATCGATCGATTGAAGTCTAGTGAGAATTATTCGGCATTGAGCAAAGCAGCATACGGAAGGGAATTGGATGCGTTTGCGATAACGCGCGCCTTGGCTTGCTTCGAGCGTGCTTTAATCAGTGGCGATTCAAAATTCGATCGACATTATTTTTTGAATTCGAACGATTACTCGGAATTGGAAAAACAAGGAATGGCTTTGTTTTTTTCTGAACGCACGCAATGCAGCAGTTGTCATGCGGGGCCGTTTTTTACCGATTATCAGTTTTACAGTTTAGGCTTTGAAGATTCTGATATTGGTTTGGAGCGTAGAACCTATTTAGCATCTGACCGTGGAAAATTCAAGACCCCCACCTTGCGTAATATCGAATTAACAGCGCCATACATGCACAATGGTTCTATGAGTTCGTTGGAAGAGGTAGTTTCATTTTATAACGAAGGTGGTGGGCAAGGCGCAACGCGGGATACAAGAATTCGAAAATTGAATTTAAGCGCGGAAGAGGAGCGAGCGCTTGTGGCGTTTTTAAAAACTTTGACCGATTGGAATTTTGTTCAGAATGAAAAATTCTTAGCGGCTGAGCAAGATTAGCGAATGAAATAAATTTGTTTGTTCTTTCTCGCGTATTTTTGGAGTATGACCGCACGGCGTTTCACTTTCTTTTTTCTTATTGCATTGGCAAGTCTCTTGTGGACGTGCACGCATGAGGCGCCTGAAGGTCCAACGGCAACCCCTTACAATTTAATTATCCCTCCGTTTTTCCCTCCCATGGATATTCCTGCGGATAATCCGTTAACGGTGGAAGGTGTGAATTTGGGACGTTATTTATTTTGGGAAAAAAAATTGAGTGGTGATGACGCGATGTCCTGCGGGACCTGTCATTTACCTGAGAACGGATTTTCAGATCCGCGTCAGTATTCCGTTGGAATCAACGGTGAAGTAGGCAATCGTCAGGCTATGCCTTTAGTAAACATGGGTTGGTCGCCAACTTATTTTTGGGATGGAAGGGCTGTAACACTTGAAGATCAAATTTATGAGCCTGTTGAAAATCCCATTGAAATGGCAGAAGATTGGGGCCATGCTGTTGAGCAAATAGATGCAGATCCCTTGTATGACGCGTTATTCTACAAAGCCTATGGTTCAGCGGAAGTCACCAAAGAAAAGATTGTAAAGGCCATTGCTTCATTCTTAAGAACGATGATTTCTTCCAATTCGAAATTCGATAAGCAACGCATAGGGCAGTACCAATTTACTCCTGAAGAATTACACGGGTTCAATTTGTTTCTGACTGAAGGTGGAAGTCCGGATGAAGTTCCTGGTGGAAGTTTTGGAGCGGATTGTTTCCATTGTCACGGATTTGGGAGCATGCAAATGAGCGACTATCTGTTTCACAACAACGGACTAGACGCAACGTTCAGCGACTTAGGAAGAGGCGCAGTGACAGGAAGTGTTTACGACAATGGAAAATTCAAAACACCGACCTTGCGCAATGTTGAATTATCAGGTCCTTACATGCATGATGGAAGATTTACAACGTTGGAGCAAGTAATAGATCACTACAACAGCGGAGGAACACCGAGTGCCACCATTGATCCGTTCATGAAATTTACAGTAGGCGGATTGCAATTGAGCGCACAATCTAAGTTTGATTTAATTGCGTTCTTAAAATGTCTGACAGATACGTCATTTCTAAACAACCCTGCATTTTCTGATCCACATGAATGACAAGCAAATACGATTTTTAGAGGAAGCGCGAAGAAATGTGAAAGAGAATAAGAAACTCTTCAATCGTTTAGCAAAGAAGAAAAAGATCGATGAAGTTTTTCATGCATTGCACAAGCAGGTTTTTGCAAAGACCGATTGCTTAACCTGCGGGAATTGTTGCAGAACCACCAGTCCAATTTTTCGCGATGTGGATATTGAACGCATAGCAAAGCACTTGGGAATGCGCGTTGCTGAGTTTACAGACAAGTATTTGCATATGGATGAAATGCGTGATTGGGTGCTTAATTCAAGTCCCTGTTCGTTCTTAAATTTGGAAGACAATAGTTGCAACATCTATGAATTTAGGCCGAAGGCGTGCCGCGAATACCCGCATACCGATCGAAAAAATATGACACAAATCATGTCTCTTACTTTTCGCAATACGCTTGTTTGTCCAGCTGTGGCTGAGATGACAGAGAGTCTGAAGCTTACCGAAGGTTAATTGTCGAAAACTTCGCAAGGGATGTCTATTTCTTGTTGAAAAAACTTTTCTCTTTGTACGAACCTTTTTTAATTCAGTTCGTATGATACACACATGAGAAGAGCGTTACTCGTAATATTATTTTTTTCAGCGCTATACAATGTTGGCGCGCAATGTCCGAGTGTCTATGATTATGATGGAAACATTGTGTCAACGCCTTATTGGTTTGGTTGCTCAGGAGGAAATTTTTCACTGAGTCTTCAGCCCTCTGGAACCTGGGACAATTATACCATAGATTGGGGCGATGGTTCGTATGCAGCCACAGGCGTTACATGGTCAAGTCCAACCGTTCTTCAGCACACGTATGTCGCTGCGGTTGATACTTTTGTGGTTAGTGTTACTGAGGGGGGGACTGGTTGTTCGATTGTTGGAGTCGTGGTTATGGAACTGCCAACTAATGCTTCTATTCAAATTCCTGGAAATGTTGCCACACAAGTTTGCGCGCCGGCTGCTGTAGAATTTTTAAACTCTTCAACAAACGTATCTGAAACCACCCATTTCACTTGGAATTTTGGTGATGGTTCTCCTCTGATTGAATTTGGGGCCTCCAATTTTAACGAATTGGTAAGTCATTTGTACAACAGTTCAATCGCTATCAATTGCGAAACCACAGTCTCTTTAACGGCTTCAAACTATTGTAATATTCTTCAAGGAAATCCTTCGGTTGCTACGTTCAATCCTGTGAATGTGTGGACACTTGACCAAGCGCAGATTGGAGCCTCTGCAATTACGCAGTGTTTCCCTGATACAGCATTCACGTTCAACAACACATCGATTCGAAATTGTTTGAATCAAGGAAATACATTTCAACGTCAAGAGCGTTGGAACTTTGGAAACTATTGGGGACAAGGGGTTGATTCAGTGACCGCCTGGATGCCTTGGCCACCAACCCTTCCGCAAACGATTGCATTTCCCGGAGTAGGAGATTACACAGTTACGCTGTCTGATAGCAGCTACTGCGGTGTGGTTGAACAATCAATTACCGTTCATATTGTTCCACCGCCTATTGCGAGTATTTCTGCATCTGCCGATACCATCTGTTCAGGAGGACAGGTGACGTTTTATCAAGGTTCAACCGGAACAAACCAATCTTACCAATGGAACTTCGGAAATAATAATAACTGGCAGAGTTTAGGAAGTGGAAATGTGAATTTCACTTTTAATACTGCTGGAACTTTTGTAGTTAGTAATCGCGTCTTCAATAACGGTTGGGGCAGTGCATGTGCCGATACCGCAACTGTTGTGGTAACTGTTCTTCCAAGTCCAACAGCGAGCATTACGGCATCACCTGCGCAAGCGTGCGATTCGCTTATTACCGCGTTGAATGTAGTCTCTAGTTTGGGAATTTTATTTGAATGGAATTTGGGGGCATTCGGCACATACTCCGGACAGAATCCAGATACGCTTTCGATTACTGCACCTGGAAACTATACTGTTTCGGTTTTAGTAACCGGCGCAAACGGTTGCACGAAGACAGATACTGAAGTCTTGCACGTCTATGCAACTCCTGTTCCTGCGTTTACTGTTACAAGTCCGTGTGTCGGGGCTAATGCAATCTTCACCAATATATCTGTCACGGCACCTGGAAACCCGATAACGAGCGCTCAATGGACGTTTGGCGATGGCGGAACTTCGAGCCAATTGACGCCAACACATGTATACGCAGCTGAAGGAACCTTTCCAATTACATTAAACATTAGTACGCCTTATTGTTCGGCGAGTGCCCAAGGGAATATTACAGTTCATCCGAATCCAACGGCTTCGTTTACGCAAGATGTTGTTTCTGGTTGTCAACCTTTGGAAGTCACATTCACCAACGATTCTCAGGGAGCGACCTCTTATTCATGGAACTTCAACGATGGTCCTCTTTCAACCAACACAAATGAATTGCATGTGTTTGGAAACAACACGATATACAATTTGCCGTACAATGTTGTCCTTACTGCCATCAATGAATTTGGATGCACTAACACACAGAGTAGTGTTGTTACTGTGTTAGGCGGTGCTGTAGCGAATTTCGAAATCGCAAACAATGAATTGGGTTGTTCATCAGCACCTGTTGAGTTTAATAATTTATCGTTGGGCGCCACTTCTTACGCTTGGAATTTTGGCGATGGTGCAACATCGATTGTTGAAGATCCGAATCACGCCTACAACAATAACAGTGGATTTTTGTGGTGGTACGATGTAACGTTAGTAGCTTATTCGAGTGGGGGATGTTTGGATACTGCGACATTGGCGCTTCCGATATATCCAATTTTGGATATTCAACTTCCATTTACAACGTTGGAAGGATGTTCTCCGTTTAGCGCTCAAATGCCGGCCTTAGGGGGTATTCAAGGGTTTTCATGGAACTTCGGTGATGGATTTGTTTCATCACTTATTTCACCGGTTCATACGTACAATAATCCTACGAATGCAACTCAGAATTTTACTGTATCACTTTTAGGTGAATCGGCATTCGGTTGCTTCGACAGCATTACTTTTCCGATTACGATTTATCCGGAAGTGAATGCTACATTTTCTTATTCAGACATTGCAGGATGCGCGCCTCTTGAAGTTAGTTTTCAAAACACTTCGTTGAATGGAAATCAGTTTGAATGGAGTTTCGGTGATGGACTCTCTGCGAATTCAGAAAACGTTTCACATACTTTCTACAACATCAATGGTGTGTTGAATACGTCTGAAACAGAGTTAACCGTGACGTCTACTCAGGGATGTTCTGATAGCGTAAGCGTGGCAGTACAAGTAAGTCCTTCGCTGGACTTGCAATGGGCGATGCCACTTGTTGTTGGTTGTTCGCCCTTTACGCTGCAAACGCCATACATGCCCGGAGGTTCTTCTTATATCTGGAATTTCGGAGACGGTTCAACTTCCATCAATACGTCTCCAACCCATACGTATGTGAACAATACACTGTTGCCACAAAATTTCACAGTGACCTGTTATGCTGAAAACAGTTTCGGTTGCGCCGACAGTATTTCATTCAATGTTACAGTTAATCCTCAGGCTATTTCAGATTTGTCAACACAGCAATACAGCGGGTGTTCACCGTTGAATGTCACCTTCCAAAACAATTCGCAAAATGCTTTAAGTTACAATTGGAATTATGGAAACGGACAAACGAGCACAACTACTGCCGCTGCGCACGATTTCTTGTATGTAAACAACACTGCTCAGCCGGTTACTTATACAGCGGTGTTACAGGCGAATCAAGTTAGCACCTGCTCAAGCATAGATACTGTTCAAATTACGGTTTACCCTGCTGTAACTGCAAGCTTCTCTTGGACAGGAGCCGCATGTGCCAGTGTTCAAGCGCAATTCAACAATACGTCTACTATTGGCACTTCGGCCGAATGGACATTCGGTGATGGATTTTATTCTAATGCGTTCAACCCGTATCACTTGTATTCCAACAATGGACTTCAAGATTTGAATTACACAGTTTCGTTGGTTTCTTCAAGTGTTTTCGGATGCACAGACACCGTTACAAATCCGCTCACTGTCTTGTATTCTCCGAATGCGATTGCAGCCATAGATACTGTTTATGGTTGCTACCCGTTGAATGTAGATTTGACGAACGCATCACAAGGGGCAAATGCATATTCATGGGACTATGGCGACGCATTGAATTCAACCACTTCTGCAGCTCAACACACCTATACATATTTCAATTTATCGGATCAATCTCAAACGTATCAAATTACATTAACGGTTGAAGCACCGAATGGATGTACTGATGTTTGGACCGATCAAGTGACCGTTCTTCCGCAAGTAGTTGCTGATGCAGATGTTATTGTTTCTGGTTGTAATCCTGTTGATGTTGTCTTCGACAACCAAAGCACTGGTGCAACGTCATACTTCTGGAATTTAGGAAACGGAGACACCAGTACAAGCTTCAACGAGCAAGGAACGTTTTATAATCCGTACCCAATAGACACCACGTTTGTTGTGACTTTAACGGCTACAAACATATACGGGTGTGAAGTGACAACTGATTTGTGGGTAATTGTTCAACCCTTTCCAATTGCTGCTTTCACAGTAACGCCGCTCGTTCAGACTTGGCCGAGCAACAGTGTAACCCTTCAGGAAAATTCCACCGGGACGAATCTTGGTTTCCATTGGACATTGGAGGATGGAAGTGAATACTATGTTCCCAATCCAGGTGTTCACGTATTTCCAACATGGGGAGTGTACAACATTGAATTGATTGTGAATGAAGGCTTGTGTACCGATACCACCGCCCAAAGCATTACCATTATTCCTCCGGCTCCTGTTGCTTTGTTTGAAGGAAATGGAGAAGGTTGTTTTCCTCTGACTGTTACGTTGAGCAATCTTTCGCAATACGCAGATAGCTATGAGTGGTTCTTCAGTGACGGCGGATACACCACTTCTGACAATCCTGTTTATACGTTTTACCAATCTGGTATTTTCGGAGCAACGTTGGTTGTTCATGGTTTCGATGGAACGAATGATACACTGGAACTCACGAATCTATTTATCGCACATGCCAATGCGGTTGCCTCTTTCACGGTTACGCCAAATCAAGTTGTTGTTCCAGATCAACCGATCTTATGTCAGAACGCAAGCGACAATGCTACGACATTCGAATGGTCATTCGGTGATGGTTCTTTAAGTAGTGAAGTTAGCCCGAAACATTTTTATGATATCGAAGGTGTTTATAGTATTCAGTTGATTGCGAACAATGAATTCAATTGTCCAGATACATTAATACTTGAAGACGTTGTCTTTGCATACGGCGATGGGTATTTAGAATATCCGAATGCCTTCACTCCGAATTCAAGTGGACCTGGAGATGGTTACTATGATCCTTTCGGATACACGAACGATGTTTTTTGTCCGCTTCACAAAGGAGTTGTTCTCTATGAATTTCAAATCTTCAACAAGTGGGGAGAACAGATCTTTGAAACGAACGATATACATCGCGGATGGGACGGTTATTACCGAGGGGTATTGAGCAAGGAAGATGTCTATGCCTGGAAAGTATCGGTTACGTTTTCGAATGGAACAAGCAAAATCATGACTGGAGATTTAACACTTTTAGCACGATGAAAAACACACGGACATTAAAATCGATTTTCTTCGCGCTACTGTTATTCATTGAGTTGAATACGATTGCCCAAGATCAACAATACACGCAGTTCTATTCAGCGCCGACCTTGTTGAATCCTGCCTTTGCTGGTGCCTCTGCGCAAAGTAGATTAAGTACCCTGTATCGTAATCAATGGTCCTTAATTCCTGGCGGATTCAAATCGTATCGTTTTGCATACGATCATTACGCGCCTTCCATCAATAGCGGATTCGGTATTATTGCTGGAAGTGATAAGTTGGGAACTGGAAGTTTGAAGACTTCTTCAATTCAATTTCAATATGCTTATGAGGTGAAGGTAAAACGCGGATTGTTTTTCCGTCCGGCTTTACAATTAGGCTTTGTGAGCAGGACCTTAGATTTTGGAAATTTAGTTTTCTATGATCAAATGATTCGCGATGGAGATCCGAGTTACGAAGCCATCTCATACGGACCTGCGAGGTATTTCGACGCTTCTGCTGGTGCCCTGTTGTATTCGGCAAAAGCTTGGATGGGTGTTTCGGTTTATCACATGAACAAACCGAATGAAGCCATTTACAACGCTACGACCGAAATTATTCCGACACGT
>JBILTF010000111.1:0-5150 GCA_044371675.1 Flavobacteriales bacterium | reverse complement strand
TGCTGTATCGCAAGCACCCTTCTCAAGTAAAGTTCGTCTTGGTTGACCCGAAAAAAGTAGAGCTTACCCTTTTCAACAAAATTGAAAGACACTTCTTAGCGAAACTTCCTGACGAAGCTGAAGCCATAATAACAGATACGAGCAAGGCTGTAAAAACCTTGAATTCGTTGTGTATTGAAATGGACGAGCGATACGAACTTCTGAAAATAGCGGAGTGCAGAACCATAAAGGAATACAACGCGAAATTCATTTCAAGAAAATTAAATCCGAACAACGGACACCGCTTCCTTCCATATATTGTATTGGTCGTAGATGAGTTCGCCGATTTGATTATGACTGCTGGTCGCGAGGTGGAAACGCCTATCGCTCGCTTGGCGCAATTGGCTCGTGCAATTGGCATTCACTTAATTATTGCCACGCAACGCCCTTCAGTGAACATTATTACCGGAACTATCAAAGCGAACTTCCCTGCGCGTATGGCGTTCCGTGTGACGTCTAAGATAGATTCGCGCACCATTCTCGATGCTGGAGGTGCAGATCAATTGATTGGACGCGGAGATTTGTTACTCAGCACAGGCAATGAGCTTATTCGTTTACAATGCGGATTCGTTGATACGCCTGAGGTTCAAGCCATAACTGAATTCATTGGAAGTCAGCAAGGTTACGCTCATGCTTTCCATCTTCCTGAAGTTGCTGATGAAAATTCAATGGAAATTGGTAATTTTGACAACTCGGAACGCGATTCATTGTTTGAAGAAGCTGCGAAGGTCATTGTGTTAAGTCAACAAGGATCTGCCTCTCTTCTTCAACGCAAACTGAAATTGGGTTATAACAGAGCAGGCCGATTGATAGACCAATTGGAGGCTGCAGGACTTATTGGCCCCTTTGAAGGAAGCAAAGCTCGGAAGGTTTTAATACCTGATGAGATGGCTTTGGAACAGTTCTTGAAAAACCTGCGTGATTAATAAAAAATAAAATGAAAAATCTATTCCTAGCGTTCGCACTTCTTGCAACGCTTTCCCTTCAAGCACAAACGTCTAAAGAAATATTAGATAAAATTTCTACCAAGGCTAAAACGTGGGCAACTACCTCTTCTGACTTCAGTTCAGAGTTAAGCAATCCTAAAACAGGCAAGGTGACCAAGCAAAACGGGGCCGTAAAAGTTAAAGGAAAAAAATACCAATTGGCCCTTCCAGACTATTCTGTTTATTGCGACGGAGCCACAGTTTGGACCTACAACAAAAAATCTAATTCATGTTCCATAGACAATCTAGCCGATGTGAAAGACGGCGGATTCGATCCTTCTGAGATGTATACCATTTGGAACAAAGATTTCAAACACGAAATGAAAAACGCCAACGCTACCCTTGACGGTGTTGCTTGTTATGAAATTGCATTGTATCCTCTCAACCCAAAATCAAAGTCATTTCATACCATTACGCTATTCGTAGATAAAGCGAAAATGGAATTGGTGAAAGTAAATGTTGTGACTCGCGAGAACGCAAACGTTACCTACAAGATTAAAAACTTCAAAGCGAATCCTGCAATTAACGAAGGTGACTTCAAATTCAATCAAGCGGGATTCCCTGGTGTGAAGATGGTGGACAACCGCTTATAAGCGGATGACGCTACGCGATGGCAGAGCGTAAGATGTTTAGGGTTTTTTCTTCAGGAGAATTGGGGTCGACTTGAAAGTCGTATTCCCAGGAGGCGAATTTCGGGAGACTCATGAGAATGCTTTCTGTTCTGCCTCCGGTTTGAAGACCGAACAGGGTTCCTTTATCGCAAACCAAATTAAATTCAACATACCTGCCTCTGCGAAGCAATTGCCATTGCTTCTGCTGCTCGGTGAACTCCAATTGCATATTGGCTTCAACAATAGGTAAATAAGCCTTGTTAAAGGTGTGACCTACCGCATTGTTGAAGGCCCAAAGCTCTTCCATTGATTTCTGGTCGGAAGGCTTCTGATAATCGTAAAATATTCCACCTACTCCGCGCGTTTCATTTCTATGTGGAATGAAGAAATACTTGTCGGCCCACAACTTAAATTCTTCGTGATTCATTCCGTGCGTATCGCAAACGTTTTTCATTTCGGAATGAAAAAAATCACGTTGCCCTTCGTTGATGTAAATCGGCGTTAGATCTATTCCTCCGCCAATCCATTGGTCACCGGCATCACTTTCGAAATAACGTACATTCATGTGAACAATAGGAATTTGAGGGGAGAACGGATGAATAACCAAAGATACACCGGTGGCGAAAAACGTTCTAGCATCAGGATGCATGCGGTCTTTCATCATGGGTGGAACAGGACCTGTAACTGCAGAAAAATTCACTCCACCTTTCTCTATTAAAGTGCCGTTCATCACGCGTGTTCTTCCACCGCCACCGTTTGCATGTTTCCAAATATCTTCACGAAAGTCTGAACCGTCGAAGGTTTCCAAAGCTGCACAAATAGTGTCTTGAATTTCCAATAAATCGCTAACGACTTTCTTCTGAAACGGCGTTAAATTTATTTCAAGTTGTTCTTCAATCCCCATCTTCCATTCATTTTTTGAACCACGTTCACGTATGCATTTTCATACCCAGATTCTGGTCCTGTTTTGAAAAACTCAAAGCCCAAGGATATTAATCCGGTTTGATCAATTTCATTCAAATGTTTTCCAACATCACTTCCAAAAAGTTTCAACCCTGTTCCATAGTACAACACTATGTCATGCATAACAGCCGAGAACTCATCGGGTTCCGATTGGAACTCTTTGCGGTAGGCAGCAATCCATTTGAGATTATCTAAGTTGTAATAATCGAGCATAATGCCGCGAGTACTTACGTTCTTGGCTCCTTCCACAACTCTGCCCTCACTGACATTCGATTCACCACCGACAAAATTTACATTAAGTCCTGTAAGTGCTGTCGTGAGTGCAGTTCCCGTTTTCTCGTCTGTAGTCATGTCTAACACCACCACGTTTCGATTCGACTTTTTAATGAAGTTGTAAAGCGCTACGCAATTTTGTGAAATGTCAAACACCTTCAATGAATCGCCACCTTGCGAAAGGAATCCACTCATAGCCGCTTCACTTGAAAAATCATCTTTTCCTTTTGCATAAGCACCTACAACAATTGAATTCGGAAATTCTTGCTGAGCGAAACCGGCCAGATAATACCATTGCGAGTTGTTTCCCGGGTATGCCTTGCTCATATTGTCGGTCAACAATAAAATCTTGTTGCTCATTTTAACTGGGACAACCAAATGCGAATTTCTGTTGGCTACCCACTTCGCTACTTCTTGAATTGGATCTTTAAATAACGGACCCACAACTACATCTGCATTCACTTCTTCACATCGTTCAACGGCACGTTTACCAGCATCAACGCTATTTCCAACATCGAATAAATAAACGGTTGCGTTTACATTTCGATCTTGTAATTCTTGCTGCGCCATCAAGGCACCGCGATACATATTGATCGCAACATTTCTCAACTTAACCGAACGCTCATCAAGCGAGTCGTTACTCATTTGGTAAGTTGAAAAAGGTAATAACAGGGCTATTGCATAAGAATCTTTTTTCGAAGAAATTGAAGTGCGAGAAGAGTCATTTATGTTCTCAACAGCAATAACTCCATCATATTCCGGATAATTCTCAGAAACCTGAGAACGAATTGGCTTCACTGAATTTGGTAAACATATGCGCTCGCCCAATTTTATAGTTGTTAACAAACCAGGATTAAGTGCTTGAATTTCGGCAATGGTCAAACCGTAAATACGCGAAATGCGATACAGGGTCTCGCCCGAAGCAACCACATGGTAGTTTTTACAACTTTGACCAAAGGTCGAAGCAGCGGCCAATAACAAAAGAAAAATGAATGCTATTTTTTTCATTGAATTAAAGGTAACAATTATTATTCCCATTCAATGGTTGCCGGCGGTTTACTGCTGATGTCATAAACCACGCGGTTCACCCCTTTCACTTTATTGATGATGTCGTTACTTACTTTCGCTAGGAACTCGTAAGGCAAATGCGCCCAGTCTGCGGTCATGCCGTCGGTGCTCGTTACTGCGCGCAACGCTACTGCATTCTCATATGTGCGCTCATCGCCCATAACACCTACACTCTGCACTGGAAGCAGGATTGCGCCAGCTTGCCAGACTTCGTCGTAGAGATTCGCTTCTTTCAATCCGTTAATCCAAACAGCATCTACTTCTTGCAGCACGCGCACTTTTTCGCGTGTGATGTCTCCTAAAATTCGAATGCCCAAGCCTGGACCTGGGAATGGGTGACGAGATAAAATGGCATTCGGAATTTCAAGCTCGCGACCTACTCTTCTTACCTCGTCTTTGAACAACAAGCGAAGCGGTTCAACCAACGAAAGCTGCATGTAATCCGGAAGTCCGCCTACGTTGTGGTGACTCTTGATTGTTTGCGAAGGACCTCCTGAAACAGAAACCGATTCAATCACATCTGGATAGATGGTTCCTTGTCCGAGCCATTTCGCTCCTTCCACCAATTTACTTTCGGCATCGAATACATCGATGAATGTTTTTCCGATTGCTTTTCGCTTATCCTCTGGATCTGATAATCCCTTCAATGCGTCATAAAACAGTTCACTCGCATCGACGCCTTTCACGTTCAAACCTAAATGCAAATAGCTGTCTAAAACGCTTTCGTATTCGTCTTTGCGAAGCAATCCGTTATTCACGAAGATGCAATGCAGGTTTGGTCCAATGGCTTTGTGAATAAGCACTGCAGCCACGCTGCTGTCTACGCCACCGCTTAGTCCAAGAATAACTTTATCGTCGCCTAATTTAACTTTCAGATCGGCAATGGTTTCGTCGGCAAAAGAAGCCGGCGTCCAGTCTTGTTTACATCCGCATACATCAACTACGAAGTTCTTCAACATGATTCCACCGTCTGTTGAGTGGAACACTTCCGGATGAAATTGCACTCCGAAAACGGGACGGTCTTTGAAGGCGTATCCTGCAACTTTAACGTTCTCTGTGCTGCAGATGATATCCATGTTTTCGCCCAGCCCTGTAATGGTATCTCCGTGCGACATCCACACTTGTGAATTATCGGGAATGCCTTGAAATAAAACATGATTCGCTTGGTGACTAATTAAGTTCGCGCGACCGTATTCACGGTGCGTGCTGC
>JBILTF010000004.1:0-53857 GCA_044371675.1 Flavobacteriales bacterium | reverse complement strand
CATTTTAACGTCTTGAATTTGTGTTAGGTTTTGCATTGTCTTTGAATTTTCTTCAAAGCACACCCTTCACATTGTAATGGATTTACGAGGTGAAAATTATTTGTAATTTTTCATCGCGAGATCTAAGCGACGTAAAATTTCTTTTCTGAGGGAAGAAGGTTTTAGAACTTCAACTTCATTTCCATAACTGAGAATGAAATTGTAAAGCTCTTGACACGGGTGTAATTCAAATTGAAAATCTGTTCCGACTTTCGATTCTTTTATTTTCTTTTGTGAAGAATGAAGGGGTTGCGTTTCTACCAACTTAGCAGCAACCGTTGAAAATCGCAGTTCAATTTTTTCAGGATTTCCGATGCTTTCAGAGATGCCCATGCTGTATTTGAAAAATGTCTGTGGCGAAAATCCTTTAGGTACAATAAACTTCGTTTTACCTGTTTCGATAGAGACAATGCGTTCCAATCCGAACGTTAAAATTTTATCGCGCTCTGGAACAAATGCCACCAAGTACCAGCGGTTCAAATATTCTTTCAGCAGCAACGGATGAATGGTGTATTGCTTCACTTCACTCTCTTTGAAACTTTGATAAAACAGCGTGCAGGCCGTTTTCGATTTTGCAGCTTCAAGCAAAGGACCAAGAAATTCGTTTCCTTGACTCACTGTGCTTGTTTCAAATTGAATTAGCGCTTTGTGTTTTTCTTCTTCAATGGAAGAATTCAGATTAACGCGTTGAATAATTTTGTCAACGGCGCTTTCATATTGAGAAAGAAGAGGTACATGTCTAAACTGATTCAAGATAGCGGCAGCGAAGCGAATGGCTTCAATATCCTCGTCTACAAGATTTAATTCGTTGATTGAATAATCTTCTTCGGTGTAGAAATAACCTTTGTGGGTTCTGTTATATTCGATAGGGGCGTAATATCCCAACTCACTTTCGTTCTTCATGGCCCATATGTCTTTGTCTATGGTGCTCAATGAAATCTGATCGGCGCCAGAGCCGTATAACGCATCTGCACAGGCTTCACGCAAATCTTCTCTACTGGGGAAGGATTTCCCTTTGTTCGTTAAACAACGATCAATGATTCGGTAGCGAAGAAGTGCGTATTTATTGGCCGGCATTTTTTAATTAGAATGGCAAATCGTCTCCGTCTGCGTCGTTATCTGCAGGATTGCTATTCATGACTGGAGCTGAAGCTGGAGCAGCTGAATTACCCATTGTTGAAGGATTGCTCGCAGAGGTGCTTCCAGCAGCGGCGATATCCATTGTCCACATATCCAATGAAACGAAGTGTCTTCCGTTGTACTCTCTTCCGCGAAGATTGAATTTCACTTTTACGACATCGTTTTCCTTGAAATTTTTCAAGACATCAATTTTTTCTTTTGCTGCTTGAACAAGGATTTCCTGAGGGTAACGCTCGTCTGTGCGAACCACAAATTCTTGAATACTGAATCCGCTAGGGAATGATTTTGTTTCGTAGAACTTAACTAAAGTTCCGGTTAATTCTAATGACATAATACTGTTTGTTTAGTAGCGACGAATATCGGAATTCTTGTTAGGATTCGAAAGCAATTGTTATGAACAATTCGCCGGAGGCTCATGTGCGAAGCACGAATGTCCGAAGGACTAATGTTGGCAGAGCCAACGAATGTGCAAAAGCACGAATGACTTTCAGTCGAATTTCTCGCGACTTAAATTAATCTTACGAAGTATCGTCTTCGACATTCGTTGGTGAAACCAACATTCGCCCTTGGGCATTCGTCGAAGGCTATCGTTGCTATGCAACATTTTTCTTTTCGCGGAAGAGAATCACGAATAAGATAAGCACAACAAATGAATAACCAGCGAAGCAAAGCCACGTGCTATGCCAATCGATATGTGCAATGTGATGGCCGTTTTCAACGGGAATGTAGGTCGTGAAATATTTTTCCATGACCCATCCGCTTGCGCGGCTTCCGAAAACAGCTCCAACGCCGTTTACCATCATAGTGAAGAGTCCTTGAGCACTTGCGCGTATGCCGGGCTCAACACTTTTTTCAATGAATAATGAACCTGAGATATTAAAGAAGTCGAAGGCCATTCCATAAATAATGCACGACAATACAATCATCCACAATCCACCTTCAGGATCACCAAAAGCGAAGAGAGCAAAACGAAGAACCCAAGCTACCATGCTTATAATCATGATTTGTTTTATTCCGAATCTTTTCATGAAGAAAGGAATGGCTAGAATGAATAGGGTTTCAGAGATTTGAGCAATGCTTGAAATTATAGCGGGATATTGAACAGCTAGGGGTTTTGGGTCAGAATAAAGACTGTCGAAACTGTGCAAGAAAACATCTCCGTATGCATTGGTCAATTGCAATGCTGCACCCAACAGCATGGCGAACAAAAAGAAAATAGCATAGCGATAATTCTTAAACATTGAAAAGGCGTGCAAACCAAAAGCTTGCAAGTATCCTTTGCTTTCCATATTCTTTCCTAAAGGCGGACAAGCCGGCAGCGTAAAGGAATAAACACCTAAGATTAAGGATGCAATTCCACCTAAATAAAATTGAAATTCATGGGTCTCATTTCCAGTTAAACTTACGGTCCATAAGGCAACAATAAATCCAATGGTACCCCATACTCGAATAGGAGGGAAGACTTTCACCACGTCTATTCCAGGCTCTCGAGATAAAATGGCATAAGCCACGGTGTTCGAAAGAGAGATGGTTGGCATATAGAATATCATGGTCAATAATATTCTCCAGAACATTTCATCAGGAGTTGAAGACGAGGGAACAAAGAATAAGCAAACACCACCCAAGATGTGCAGGATTCCGTATAGCTTTTCAGCATTGATGTATCGGTCGGAAAGTATTCCGGCAATGGCCGGCATGAATAACGCAGAAATTCCCATGGTAGAGAAGATCACTCCGAATTCATCTGGACCCCATTGCTTTGTTTCAAACCAGAATGCACCAATAGTAATTAACCAACATCCCCAAATAAAAAACTGAAGAAAACTTAATGCGGTGAGACGTTGCTTAATCATGATGAATGAGTTTAGTTGTTAAAGGCTAAAAGCGTACATGCCGCTTCTATAACATTTTTGTTTTTTAATAATTCAGCTGCACGCGCATGAAGCGATATTTCCAACGCTTCTGCATTTCCTTCATGTTCTAAAAATAGGTCAGAAAGCTCTATCAATTTGTATTCATTCACATCGGTCTCGTTCGGAAGGGCTTGTAGATTGCCCAACATGCCTAAATCGTTTCCAGTTAAAATCTTTGAAAAGCGAATGTCTTCGGGCAAAGCATCGATTCCAATTCCAATTTTTTCATTCGGTTTGGGAACTTCAAACAATCCGTCAATAGCTCTAACATAATAGTCTCCTCCTGCACGTGCTACAAGATCTGCCTTCAGCATATCTATTCTTCCGTTTTCATCGAGAATGGAATCGTTGATGTGCACACGAACAATTTCACACACTACCAAATTACCCGCTCCGCCTTCGGTTCCGAGTTCAATGACTTCTTTCACTTTACATTCCAACTGAATCGGAGATTCGGAAACGCGCGGAACGCTTATGGCTTCAGAAGCCAATTCAGTTACTCCGGCTTTAATGAATTCATTTACTCCTGCTGCGTATTCAACGCTGCTTAACGAGCATTGTTGAACCAAGCTGTAATTTACAATGTTGATCACGCATTCAGGAACGCGCTTCACGTTCTCATACGTATGCTTGGTCGTGTTATCGCGTCCTCTTCTCGCTGGAGAAAAAATAGCAATAGGCGGATTCGCAGAAAAGACATTGAAGAAACTAAATGGAGAAAGATTCGGATTTCCGTTCTCATCAACGGTGCTCACCCATGCAATGGGGCGCGGAGCAACGCTGCCTAAAAGAAGTTGATGCAATTTCCCAACGGGAATTTCACCGGGAATAAATGTGGCCATATTATTTTTTTGAAAGCGCTTCCACTTCGGAAACGGAGTCCATGACTTTTTTCTTCAATTCATCTTTGAATTGCGCTATGCGCTGCATCAATTGCGCGTCGGCAACGGCTACAATTTGAGCGGCTAGAATTCCTGCGTTACGCGCACCATCGAGGGCAACGGTTGCCACAGGAACACCAGCTGGCATTTGCAGAATGCTTAACACGCTGTCCCAACCGTCGATACTATTCGAAGATCTAATTGGAACACCAATAACAGGAAGGGGAGTGAGAGAAGCAGTCATTCCTGGTAAATGCGCCGCCCCACCGGCTCCGGCTATAATTACCTGAATACCTCTGCTGGCGGCGCCCTTAGCATACTCGAACATACGGTCCGGAGTGCGATGCGCGCTTACAACACTAATTTCAAAGGGGACGTTCAACAGGGAAAGAACTTCTGCGGCTTCTTGCATAATGCGCAAGTCGCTCTTACTTCCCATTATTATTCCTACCATAGTCTTTATTGTTTGTGTCGTCACTCAAATCCTATGGATCAGAGATTTACTTTTTGTTTCTTTTATCTAATTCGTCGCGAAGCTTCGAAGCTAACTCGTAATCTTCATTCAACAAGGCCTCATCGAGTTTCTTCAAGATTTCTTCCGGAGTCAATACCTCTTCCAAATCTTCTTCAGTTATATCAAGGTCGAAATCCAAGTCGTCTCCTTCCGTCAATGCACGCATATCTCTTCCAACTTCATCCATAACCTCCTTGGCACAAAAGATAGGCGCTCCAAAGCGAATAGCTATGGCCACAGCATCGCTCGTGCGTGAGTCTACTTCAATCGTTTTTCCATTGCCTCTTACAATAATACGAGCGTAAAAGATTCCATCAATCATCTGATAAATGAAAACTTCTTCCACATGAATTTCAAAATTCTCTGCAAGTGAAACGAAAAGGTCGTGAGTAAGCGGACGAGTGATTGGCATTTTTTCCATGACAATAACAATGCTGTGTGCCTCGGCAGGACCGATGACAATAGCCAAACTGCGAGCACCTGCTATTTCAGTAAGTGCCATAACATAAGCCCCGTTCGAGCTGCTGCTCGGGGTAATGTCTACCAAGTCAAGCTGAATTTTATCGGCCATTATTTTGTCGCGTTGAACGCTTTTGCTGCTGCAATCAATTGAGGAACCACTTCGAACGCATCGCCAATAATTCCATAGTCAGCCGCCTTGAAGAAGGCTGCTTCTGGATCCTTGTTTATCACTACAATAACCTTCGATCCATTTACTCCAGCCAAGTGCTGAATAGCTCCGCTAATTCCAACAGCAATGTATAAATTCGGACGAATGGCAATTCCCGTTTGTCCTACGTGCTCATAGTGAGGGCGCCATCCGATATCAGAAACCGGACGTGAACATGCTGTTGCTGCTCCGAGTTCCTTCGCTAATTCTTCAATCATACCCCAATTCTCAGGGCCTTTCATTCCTCTTCCCGCAGAAACAACTTTGTCTGCCTCAGGCAATGGAATAGACTCACTTTCTTCAACACGAACTTCTTTCACACGCACACGTGCAGTTCCAACCTCCGCAGTGAATGCGGTAACTGGACATGCCGTGCCTGAAGCGTTCACTCCGTATGAATTAGGAAGAACGGTAACAATGCTTATTTCAGAATTCACGGTAACGTGCGCAATGGCCTTACCCGAGAATACATTCTTCTTAACGATATTTCCTGTTGGAAGGAAAGACGCTCCTGAAACCAATCCAGCGTTCAAACGAACAGATAGGCGAGGGGCAACCGATTTTCCAATTAAATCTTGAGAAAGAACAATGGCAGTAGCACCACTTTCTTTTTGAGCAGCTAACATAAGCTTGGTGATTTGCTCACCATCTGCGGCGCTCAGTGTATCCATCTTCCATACTTCATTTGCACCCGCGGTTCCTAAAACAGAAGCGTCAATGCTTCCGTAAGTAATAGCGATACAAGTTCCTCCAAGGCTTGCAGACCAAGCTGATGCGTATGAAACGGCCTCTAATGAGGACTTCGTGAATTTACCGTTGAGGTGTTCTGCGAATACGATTGTTTTCATGTTCAGTTCGGTATTAGATGACTTTCGCCTCTAGATGTAACAAGGTGATTAATTCAGCAGCGTTCGTTGGATCAACAAATTTGCAAGCGCTCTTTGCAGGAGGCATTTCATAACTGTTTACTGCAGTGGTTGCCGCAGTACTTTCAACAGAAACAACTTCTAGCGCTTTAGTGCGCGCCGCCATAATGCCTCGCATATTTGGAATGCGTTGCTCAGCCATTCCTTTCGCAGCGCTTATTACCGCAGGAAGATTCACTTCCAACACTTCCATTCCTCCAGTTACTTCTCTTTCGCAAGTAGCAACACCGTTCGCCACATCAAGCTTCGAAGCCAATGCAACCAAGGGCATATCTAAAAGTTCAGCCACCATTCCAGGGACAACAGATCCGTTGTAATTAATGGTTTCCTTTCCACATAAAATTAAATCGAATCCTTTGTCTTTAGCGTAATTCGCAATATGAGAAGAAACACTCAAAGCATCTGACTCGGGAGCGTCAATGCGAACCGCATCGTCTGCACCAATTGCTAATGCTTTGCGAATAATTTGTTCGTAGTCTACTCCGCCTACGCTAAGAACAGTAACGTTTCCACCTTGAGCTTCTTTCAATTCTAACGCACGAACAAGGGCATACCATTCGTCATACGGATTAACAATGAAGTTTACTCCAGCTTCATCGAATGAAGAGTTGTTGTTGGTGAAGGCAATCTTCGACGTAGTGTCGGGCGCCTTACTCACACAGACTAAAATTTTCATGTAGCAGTTTTAAGGCTGCGAAGTTACGAAAGCAAGGGCCAAATTTTAGAATTTCACGCGATGATTTATTGAATCATTTCCAACTGACGAGCGACCTTTTGTAGAATCTCGAAAACAGTCTCCGCCATTACGTTTTCACTGTCGAGGGTCGGGTTGATCTCAGTGAACTCCAAACAACAGATTCGTTCGTTTTGAAGTAACTCAAGGATTAAGTCAGCAGCCTCACGCTCGTTGATTCCACCTTTAACCGGAGTTCCAGTTCCTCTGGAAACAGCAGGATCCATCGAGTCTACGTCGAAACTGATGTAAATTTTATCACATGCACTCAAGTATCTCAAGATCTCACGGCTCAACTTCGTGATACCCGTTTTGCGCAGTTCGTTGGTTGTTACAACTTTCACTTTGTTCTGCTTAATCAACGCAGCCTCTTGCTCTTCGAAGTCGCGAAGGGTTATGTAGACAAGGTCGCGGTATTCAATCTTCGGACAGATATCTCCCACGTTCTTCAACATTTCCCACAAATCAATGGTCTCGTAATCGAGGTCATTCACTTTTTCTTCAATGTTGTCTTCGTTCAAAGCTACGGCCAATGGCATACCGTGAAGGTTTCCACTTGGACTCGTATAAGGGCTGTGTAAGTCGGCATGCGCATCAATCCAGATAACGCCCACTCGCGATTCAGGATAAGCCATGCGAATTCCAGCAAGCGTTCCTCCAGCATTGCTATGGTCGCCGCTTAATAGTAAAGGAAAGCGATTGTCGCGAATGGTATCTCTAACAGCAGCACCAATGCGCTCGTACATCTTGAGAACGCTGCGAATATGCTTCGCGTAGCGGCTACCTGGATTGTTATGCAAAGCGGCGTTATCATTTGGAATGACAATGCTTCTGTATTTTTTAAAAAAGCCTGAACGGAAATCAAGGGCTGCAATTTTTAATGCATCTACACCTAGACTTGATCCGCGTGTTCCTGCTCCAACTTCACTCGGAACCTCGATAATTCGAATGTTTTTCGCTTTTTTGTTAATCATAATACAAAGATAGTTATTGGGTCTTAGTTCGAATTATTTCTTCTCAATTCCGATGGCAAAAATGACATTTCGCTTGTTGAAGTCCCAATTCATTTCGCGCCACTCAGCAATTGATTTGGTAATCACATAGCCGTTCTGACTGTGAACGTCGCAACCGATGCAAAGTAACGTCGTTGGTTGAAGGTGCTCGCGCAAATCGTCGTACACATGATGACTGCGATAGGGTGCATCCATGAAAAGTTGAGTCACTCTGAATTCCGAAGATTGTCTTTCCAACATTTTTATTTTCTTCATACGTTCACCACGCTCGCGTGGAAGGTATCCGTGAAAAGTGAAAGATTGTCCGTTCAAACCAGATGCTGCAAGAGTGAGCAAAATAGAGGAAGGACCCGTTAAAGGAACCACAGGAATACCCATACGATGCGCTTCAGCAACAATCACAGCTCCAGGGTCTGCAATGCATGGCATACCCGCTTCACTCATGAGTCCAGCATTCTTTCCTTCGAGAATTGGCTTTAACCAATCATCGTAACCAAGCTCCTTACTGTGTTCATTTATAACGTTTAAAGTAATTTCATCAAAAGCTTTGGTGTATCCGACTTTGCGTAAATATCTACGAGCTGTTTTCAACTCTTCCACAAAGAAAATGTCCAATTCTAACATTAATTCGTTGTTGAATGGAAGGTGTTCCATCTGGTGAAGATCTCCAATTGGGGTAGGAAAAAGGTAAAGCGTACCTGGATTTATTTTAGACATAAGCGGTATATCGAGGTGATATTTTTAGCGTCCGTGAAGGTACTGCAACATTTCATTGAGTTGAAAACAAAAAAGACAGCCGAGGCTGTCTTTTAAAAATGCATTGATTCAATTTATAAATCGTCGAATGAAATGTCGCTTGAAGAGGAAGATGCTGTGGGTTCTTCTGAACTAGATGATTCGGCAGCCGGTGCAATGTTTTCACTCTCGGATTCCGAATGCTCGTTTTCCGACGTTTCAAATTCCGAAGCGCGGAAGTCACCTGTATCTTGCAGTTGACGAATGTGATTAATGGTGTCTTCTAATCCTTCAATAAACTTGTCGAAGTCTTCTTTGTATAAGAAAATCTTGTGCTTTTCGTAGCTGGCTTGACCGCTATCTGAAAACCCAGAGCGTTTGCTCTCAGTGATAGTCATGAATAAATCGTTGCCTCTCGTCGTTTTCACATCGAAGAAATACTTGCGTTTACCCGCGCGTACCTCTCTAGAAAATACATCGTCGCGGTAGTTACTTCCTTCTGTCATAGCTGTTAAAGTTTTCGTTCAATTTGGTTAAGTGTACCAAAAATAAAAAAAATACTCACATATCAAAATATTCGACCTCTTTTTTACAACAAATCGTTCAGAGAAGGAGTAAGACGATAACGGTCTTCACCGTAGCGGCTAGCCAATTTCGTCATTTCCCAAGCCACTTGGTCGAGACCCAATTCTTTTCCCCAAGCAATGAGTCCCTTCGGATAATTAACTCCTTTGGTCATGGCTAGATCTAAATCTTCAGCACTGGCGAGGCCTGTGCGCAAGGCTTCATAGGCCTCATTGATGAGCATGCACAGGATTCGCTTGCCTATTTCTTCTTGACTTAATATATTGAACGATTCAGAAGCGTTCGTTGCTCCTTCCTCATAGGAATAGAATCCTCTTTTGCTTTTTCTTCCGAACCAACCTGCTTCAACATGGCGCTTCTGCGTGGTGCTAGGGGTATATCTCGGATTGAAATAATTTGCAGCAAAGACACTGTCAGTCACGGCGTAATTAACGTCGTTCCCAATGAGATCCATGAGCTCGAACGGCCCCATCTTGAAACCAAGGGCTTTCATGGCCTCGTCAATTTCGAAATAAGTCGCCATGCCTTCATCATAGATGCGAAGCGCTTCCGAATAAAACGGACGAGCCAAGCGGTTTACAATGAATCCGGGCAAGTCTTTAGTCACGACCGGAGTTTTTCCCCAGTCACTTATTTTAGTTTGAATTTCCGATAATCTGTCTGTGTTGGTTTGAAGGGCAGGAATAATTTCAACCAAAGGCATTAAAAATGCGGGGTTGAAGAAATGAATTCCCCAAACGCGCTCCGGGTGTTTGCATGCCGAAGCAATAGCCGTAACGGAGAGACTGGAAGTATTGGTTGCTAGAATACTGGTCTTAGGCAGCAAAGCATCGAGCTCAGCAAATACGGCTTTCTTCACCGCAAGGTCTTCCACAATGGCTTCTATGACCCAATCGCATTCGGCGAGGTCACTCATATATCTAACAAAACTAACTTGCGAAACAAGCGAAGTTTTCCTTTCTCCCGTAAGCTTTCCTTTTTCAACCAACTTCGATAATTGCCCATCTAAGCTCATCTTGGCGCGCTCCAAGGCCTCTTCATTCGTATCGAAAAGAGCAACACGGTCGTTACCCATTAAAGCCACTTGCGCAATTCCTGTGCCCATGGCACCCGATCCAATAATTCCTATTTTCATGTTGCAAATTTCGTTAGTTTTGGTGAAGTGACTGCACGTTATTTCAAAATACATTTTCTTTTCGTTCTAGCTTTCGTCTGCTCGGCATATGTAAAGGCTCAATCGCCTGTAAAATTGAAGGAATTGGCCAAGCAAGAAATCGACAATCGCAATTGGCCCTTGGCCTATGACTGGGCCAAGCAAGCTTATCTGCTTGATTCTGCCAATTTCGAATCACAAGTGCTTCTTGCGCTGTGCGCCAATGAAATTAAGGAGTACGAAGAAAGCAAACGCATCTTCGAGAGTATATCTGAGAAAGATGTGGGAAAACTTCAACCCGATGCGAACTATTACTTAGCGCGGGCATTGAAGGAATTGGGATTTTATGAAGACGCCGAAATATTCTTCCGGAAATACGTCAAGAAGAGCCGAACCAAAAACGTCCTTTTAAAAAAGAAGGCCGAGCAGGAAATTAAGAACTGCGCTTGGGCGCTGAAGAACATTCAAACAGATGATTCGCTGTATGTTTATCGATTGCCCAATGCCCTTCAACACGAAAATGCAGATGTGTTTCCGCGCATGAATGATTCGTTGTTGAACTATTATTTTTATGAGGAAGAAAAGAAAACGTGGAATCAGGTGACTCGCCCATTGGGAGAAGGAAAGGTATCTGTTAGAACTCCTATGTCTTTCGGCTACATGACCTTTCTAGGAGATACTGCAGTTGGCGTTGAAACGAAGGAAGGAATTGGCTCAGTACTTTTATTGGTGCGTCAAGACAAAAGTTGGGTGGTTGCAAACAAGTTGGAAAAATTGAATGAAGGAAATTCCACCATGCCACATTTGGTTCGTATAAACGGAGTCTTACATTTGTTCTTTGTTTCCGATAGGGAAGGCGGTGAGGGTGGAAAGGACATTTGGATTGCTCGAGAAACCAAAGGTGTTTGGGGAAAGCCCTTCAATGCAGGGAGCAGGGTAAACACCATTGACGATGAAATTTCACCCTTCTACTTCAATGATAAATTATACTTCACTTCAACCTGGTACGAAGGATTTGGCGGTTGGGAAATTTATTTTTCCAATGGAAAGCCAGGAAGTTTTCAGCGTCCGGAAAATGCAGGACGTGGATTGAATTCGAATTACAACGATTGGGGATTAAGTTTCAATCAAGAAAAAGGAATCGCGTTTTTCAGTTCCGATCGTCCGCTCGATGACGGATCAAAGTTTCCGCCGTGTTGCACCGATCTATACGCCGCAACGTGGCAACTGAAGGAAGAGGAAATCACAAAGACTAAAACAGATTCGCTATACACTTCCTTGTACGAACTGAATAAAGTTCTTCCAGTTAAATTATACTTCCACAACGACGAACCGAATCCGGATTCCAATGACACTACAACGGTTTTTACCTATTCAGAGACGTTCGATGAATATTTGAAAATGAAGGAAACCTACATTCGAAAGTTAGGAAAGGAGCAAGGGGCAAGGGAAACAACCGATGAAGAAGTAGATGCCTTTTTTGAAAATCAAGTTCAACAAGGAATGATCGATTTGATTCTTTTTGAATCGTTGTTGCGGAAAGAATTGTTAGCAGGAAATACAGTTAAAGTTACAGTGCGAGGATTCGCAAGTCCGCGTGCAGCCAGCGATTATAACAGAAGACTTTCTTTGCGACGTATTGCTTCCCTGAAAAACAAATGGATGAAAGATGAAGTTTTTCAAAAGGCCTTTGAAACGAATACACTCGAGATTATCCCGCTTCCTTTTGGAGAAATCCAAGCCAAAGCAGGCGTGAGCGACGATATTAAAAATGAAAAGAAAAGTATTTACAGCAAAGGCGCTCGACTTGAACGACGCATAGAGATTGAGAGCGTCTCAATTAATAAGAAAGAAGAGGACACGGCTAAGCTCGAAGTTGGAAGTGGTATTGTTTATTTGGGAAGAGTGGCGAAGGGAAGTTTCACCACCAAAGAAATTATCATTTCGAATTCAGGAAATACGGAATTGAAAATTGACAATGTGGAAGCTTCGTGCGGCTGCACGGTTCCAGTTCTGATGAAAGATGTACTTGCTCCGGGCGAAAAGACAACGTTGAAAATAACATTCTCAGCTCCGAATAAAACAGGGAAAGAAGTGAAGTTCGTAACACTATTCTCCAACGGTAACGCCATAAAGGTCATTACCGTTGAAGCCATAGTGGAATAATTATTCTGCCGCTGCTGGTTGAGTTCCTTTCTCTACATGCATCTTCACTTCATTCAACTCAGTGTCGAAATCTACGTGAAGGGTATCACCAGGTTTAATTTGACTGTTTATGATTTCTTCAGCCAATGGGTCTTCCAAGTATTTTTGAATGGCTCTGCGTAATGGACGCGCACCATACTTCTCATCGAATCCTTTGTCGGCAATGTAGTCTTTGGCCGCCTCGGTAAGCGCAATGGTATATCCAAGCTCTGTGATACGAGAGAAGAGTTTCTTCAATTCGATGTCAATGATCTCGTGAATGTCTTCTTTCTTCAATGCGTTGAAGACAATAATATCGTCAACACGATTCAAGAATTCAGGAGAGAACGCTTTCTTTAAAGCGGCTTCAATCACACCTTTCTTGCTGTCGTCTTCCTGAGTTGTTCTTGAAGTTGTTCCGAATCCAACGCCGACACCGAAGTCTTGTAGCTGACGTGCTCCAATGTTTGATGTCATAATGATAACCGTATTCTTGAAGTCGATTTTACGCCCCATACTGTCGGTCATTTGTCCATCGTCTAAGGCTTGAAGCAATAGATTGAAAACATCAGGATGCGCTTTTTCAATTTCGTCTAATAAGATAATGCTGTATGGTTTGCGACGAACCTTTTCGGTCAATTGTCCACCTTCTTCGTATCCAACATATCCCGGAGGCGCTCCTATTAAACGAGACACAGCGAATTTCTCCATGTACTCGCTCATGTCAATACGAATAAGTGCATCGTCTGAATCAAACATATAGCGTGCTAATTCCTTTGCAAGTTGTGTTTTTCCTACTCCTGTTGGACCCAGGAAGATGAATGAGCCAATCGGACGATTCGGATCTTTCAATCCTGCACGATTACGCTTAATGGCTTTCACCACTTTCAAAATAGCGTCCTCTTGTCCAATTACCCTTCCTTCAAGTTCCTTATCCATTTTTGCAAGACGACCACTTTCGGTCTCTGCGACTTTCTGAACAGGAATACCTGTCATCATGGCCACAACTTCTTCCACATTTGCAGCGCTTACCTCTGTTCTTTGGGTGCGAGATTCATCTTCCCATTTTTTCTTCGCCTCATCGAGTCTAGTCTCTAGCGCTTTTTGTCTGTCGCGCAATTGAGCAGCCTCTTCGTACTTCGCGCTGCGAACCACACGAAGTTTTTCCTCTTGAATTCCTTCTATTTCTTTTTCAATCTCAACGATTTCTTGCGGAACCGAAATGTTCTGCAAGTGCACACGAGAACCTACTTCATCCAAAGCGTCAATTGCCTTGTCTGGAAGGTGACGGTCAGTAATGTAACGAGCGGTTAACTTCACACAAGCTTGCAATGCTTCATCTGTGTAGGTTACGCTGTGATGCGACTCGTATTTGTCCTTAATGTTATTCAAAATCTGAATTGTTTCTTCAATAGTAGTAGGGTCAACAACTACTTTTTGGAAACGACGCTCCAAAGCGCCATCTTTTTCAATGTACTGACGGTATTCGTCTAATGTAGTGGCACCTATGCATTGAATTTCCCCGCGCGCTAAGGCCGGCTTGAACATGTTGCTTGCGTCTAAACTTCCGCTTGCACCACCCGCTCCAACAATGGTATGAATCTCATCAATGAATAGAATAACATCTGGAGATTTTTCCAATTCATTCATAACTGCTTTCATGCGTTCTTCGAACTGTCCGCGATATTTAGTTCCCGCAACCAAAGAAGCAATATCTAAAGTCACCACGCGCTTGTCGAAAAGCACGCGTGATACTTTTTTCTGAATAATGCGAAGAGCAAGTCCTTCAGCTATTGCTGATTTACCAACTCCGGGCTCACCAATTAAAATTGGATTATTTTTCTTTCTTCTTGAAAGAATTTGAGAAACACGCTCAATCTCTTTTTCACGCCCAACAATTGGATCCAATTTTCCTTCCATCGCATACTTGGTTAAGTCGCGACCGAAGTTGTCTAAAACCGGAGTTTTGCTTTTTGAATCTCCTGGCTTTTTAACGGTGCCGCCTGAACCACCTGTGAATGGGCGGTCTTCTTCTTCATCGTCGTCCGAATTTGGAAATTCTGCACGTGGAAGATCTGATTTACGAACTTCTTCATCCTCACCGTCGCCTAATTCGCGATTCACGGCGTTGTAATCCACACCCATTGGTTCAAGTGCGCGAGTAACGACATTGTCGGAGTCTTTTAAAATGGTAAGAAGTAGGTGTTCTGTATTCACCATCGTCTTTTTGTGCGATTTAGCTTCGATGTAGGATAGCTTCAATACACGTTCTGCTTGTTTCACCAAGGATATGCCGGAACTGGTTACGGTTGAAGAACCGTAAGATCCTGCGTTTCGCACGGATGCTTCAACGCTTTTGCGCAAAAAAGAAAGGTCAACGCCCAAGCTTTTTAAAACCTTAGTGGCGGTGCAATCTTCCTCACGAAGAATCCCTAATAAAAAATGTTCTATTCCAATGTAGTTGTGTCCCAACCGCAATGCCTCTTCTCTGCTGTATCGCAGCACTTCTTGTACCTGTTCTGAAAACTTAGCGTCCATATCTTTCCTTACCTTAGTTAGTCAACCTCAAATGTATTCCTTACTTCGGATACAATAAACATTATACCATTGAATTTTCCACAGCCATTTTGACATTTGTGAATAACTATAAGCGACAGTTATGGTTAATTTTCTATCGATTCAGAAGTATTTTCGCGTACCCGTGACAGTACAATTTTATAAGCGGGAATAAGCACTATGGAAGCAGGAGAAAGAATTCTTAAGATAAACATTGAAGATGAAATGAAATCAGCCTACATCGATTACTCGATGTCGGTGATTGTGAGCAGAGCGTTACCAGACGTTCGTGACGGATTGAAACCCGTTCACAGACGTGTGTTGTATGGAATGCTTGATTTGGGAATGTTGTCGAACAGACCTTATAAAAAGTCTGCGCGTATTGTAGGAGAGGTATTGGGTAAGTATCACCCACACGGTGACTCGGCGGTATACGAAACCATGGTGCGTATGGCACAGCCTTGGTCTTTACGTTACCCATTGGTAGACGGACAAGGTAACTTCGGATCGATGGATGGTGACAACGCCGCTGCGATGCGTTATACTGAAGCGCGCTTGCGCAAATTAGCAGAAGAGCTTTTAGAAGACTTAGATAAGGATACAGTAGATTGGCAGGCAAACTTCGATGATTCGTTGCAAGAGCCAAAGGTAATGCCAGCGAAAGTTCCGAACTTATTGTTGAATGGTGTAAGTGGAATCGCAGTGGGTATGGCTACGAATATGGCCCCACACAACTTGACTGAAGTGTGCGATGGTATTGCTGCGTATATCGACAATCGTGATATCACCATTGAAGAATTGATGCAGCACATCAAAGCTCCGGATTTCCCAACAGGAGGAGTTATTCACGGATTGGAAGGAGTGAAGTCGGCCTACGAAACAGGAAGAGGTCGTGTAGTTATTCGTGCGAAGGCGCGTATTGAAGAAGTTGCAAATCACGAGTGTATCATTGTTGAACAGGTTCCATACCAGATCAACAAAGCAGACATGGTGAAGCGCACGTGGGAATTGGTAGTTGAAGGAAAGATTGATGGCATCGCTGAAATCCGCGATGAGTCAGATAGAAACGGAGTACGCGTTGTTTATGAATTGAAGCGCGATGCGATTTCAAACGTTGTTTTGAACAATCTTTATAAGTTCACGGGTCTTCAGACCTCTTTCTCAGTCAACAACATTGCATTGGTGAACGGTCGTCCTGAAGTGTTAAACTTGAAGGACATCATTCGTCACTACGTTGAACACCGCCATGAAGTAGTTACGCGTAGAACAAAATTTGAATTGCGCAAAGCAGAAGAACGTGCGCACATTCTAGAAGGATATTTAATTGCGTTAGATAACATTGATGCGGTTATTGCATTGATCAGAAAGTCTCAAACGCCTGACGAAGCGAAAGACGGATTGATTCAACAATTTGGATTATCTGAAATTCAAGCGAAGGCTATTTTGGAAATGCGTCTTCAAAGACTTACCGGATTAGAGCGTGATAAGATTCGTGCAGAGCACGCTGAATTAATGGCGTTGATCACACGTCTTCGTTCAATATTGGACAGTGAAGAGTTGCGTATGCAAATCATCAAAGATGAGTTAACGCATTTGAAAGAGAAGTTCGGAGACGAGCGCAGATCAATCATTGAATTCTCATCCGCTGATTTGAGTATTGAAGACATGATTCCTGACGAAGCAATGGTTGTCACCATCACGCACGCAGGTTACATCAAGCGTACAAACCTTAACGAATACCGTACGCAGAGTCGCGGTGGTGTAGGAGCGAAGGGAACATCTGCGCGTCAGGAAGATTTTGTAGAGCACATCTTCACCGCAACAAACCACGACTACTTGCTCATCTTCACTTTGAAAGGAAGATGTTTTTGGATGCGTGTGTTTGAAATTCCGGAAGGAGGAAAAACAGCGAAAGGACGTGCGATTCAAAACATGATTCAAATTGAGCCGGACGACAAAGTCTTGGCTTACATCCCAGTGAAGGATTTGAATAATGCAGAGAACTTGAAATCGAACTTCGTTATTCTTTGCACAAGACAAGGATTAATTAAGAAGACATCTTTAGAAGCATACAGCAGACCACGTTCTTCGGGTATCAATGCCATTACCATTGTAGACGGAGACGAGTTGTTGCAAGCACGTTTAACAACGGGTGCTAGCGAAATCATTATGGGAACGAAAGAAGGTAAAGCCATTCGTTTCCCAGAGGTAAAAGTTCGTGCAGTTGGAAGAACAGCGCAAGGAGTGAAGGCCGTTTCTCTTGGAAGTGCAACCGACGAAGTCATTGGAATGGTATGCGTCGACGATCCGAACAGCGATATATTGGTTGTTTCAGATAAAGGATTTGGCAAGCGCTCTTCATTAGAAGACTACCGTGTAACGAATCGCGGTGGAAAAGGAGTGAAGACCATTAATATCACAGACAAGACCGGTCCGTTGTGTGCGATACTTTCTGTTGACAATGAATATGATTTCATGATTATTAATAAATCTGGAATCGCCATTCGTTTGAGTGTAGATGCATTGCGTGTGATGGGAAGAAACACCCAAGGAGTGAAGTTGATTAACCTTCGAGGAAACGATGCGATTGCGGCAGTGTGCGCTGTTATTCGTGACGAAAATGAAGGAGAAGCTGCCGAAGGTGAGGAAAATGCGGCCGAAGGTGAAACTGCAGCTTCAACGGACGGAGGTGAAGAATAAATTGCAATAAATACTTTTGGCACTAACGTTGTCAATGGGAAAAATGAAAAAATAATATCATGAAAAAAACACTCATTCTATTCGCGACTGTTCTTACATCGTTTGCAACCTTCGCACAAGCTGAGCTTACCAATGCCTTCAGAGCTAACGAAGACAAGAATTTCGAAGAGGCCTTGAACTACATCAATCAAGCGTCTTCAAATCCAAAAGCAATCAGTAAGGAAAAATACTGGAGATATCGTGGAGATATCTACATGAACATTGCTATGGACAGTGTTTTAAGTATGAAGTACGCGAGTTCTTTCAATGAAGCTGTTACATCTTACACGAAAGCGTTAGAGCTTAGCAAGGACTATGTTATGGAAATTGGTGCAGTTGTGGACAACGCTCGCAGAATTGAAGAAGGAAAGGCAATTGCGGCATACAAATCGAGTAATACCTGTGGTGCTGCGGTTCATTACGATAATCTAATTGAGACGAGTAAAATGTTTGGAGTGTCAGACACGATCTATGTTTATTACTCAGGAATTTGCCATGAATCATGCGGAAACATAGAAAAGGCTTTAGCCAATTTCAAGGCATGTGCAAATATGAACTACCAAGCGGCTGATTGTTACTCGCGCATTGCGAACATGCTTGTTAAAGCAGGAAGAAAAGAAGAGGCTGTTAAAATTTTAGGTGAGGCACGTGCTAAATATCCTAAGAACTCTTCAATCTTAACCGCAGAGGTGAATATTTATATTGAAGACAAAGATTATCAAAAAGCACACGACGTGTTAATTGCCTTAGCTGATGCCGATCCGAAGAACGAAAGCGTTTTATTCGTATTGGGTGTGACTTATGAAAAGAACAACAATCCAGTTGAAGCAGAGAAGGTTTACAACAAAGCGTTGGAATTGAACCCAACCTACTTCGATGCACATTATAACTTGGCGGTTATGTCTTACAACCAAGGTGTAGAGAAATTCAAAGTTTGCGATGCAATCCCCCCAAGGGAAGCTGCACGTTTCGATGCGTGTAAAGCTGAAACAAAGGTTGTATTTTCAGTTGCTGCCGAACATTTTAAAGTTTGTTACGACCAAGATCCGACACAAGCATCTTTGAAGAAAGTACTTCAAGAATGTTACAGAAAATCAGGTCAAGCAGAGAAAGCAACTGAGTTGAAATAAGATATTTTTTTTAGATTGAATAAGGGAGCGATGGCTCCCTTTTTTAGTTTTCAACATTTCGAAAATGAAGGCAATTTGACCTTCAATTTGTGAAAAAGAAAAGCATGTTTAATTGGTCGAAATTAATGGCGCATTCGCTGCGTAGAATTGAACAGAATGAAACCAATCAAGTCGTTTCCTTTTTAACGGGAATAGACTTGTGGGACAAGAATGGAGGCATTCGATCACAAGAGATTTCATTGCTCGTCGCGAACAAACATTCGGGAAGCACAAGCATGGCGTTGCAGATTGCCTTGGCTAATGCCGATGCTGGAACGCCAGTTCTTTATGTGAGTTCAGATATTTCGCCTGAGCTTTTCATGTACAAAATAATGTTGCAAAGAGCGAAAGAAGAAATCCCTTCTTTTCACGAAGTAACGAATGACGTTTTATATTGGGATTCGCTTTGCTTGAAGCATTTGGAAGATTTACATAACAAACCACTTTACTTCCAAGAATTTAAAGAGCCTCACCTGAATGCTGCGATGGAGGGCATTATGAAATTTCGAGATAAACATTCGAAGGGACTCATCATCATTGATAAAATAAAATACAATTACAACGAAGGAAAGCTTTCACCTGAATTGCTGAAGATGTTTTTAACTGGACTGAAAAACGACGTGCTTGGAAATGATAGAGGGATTCTTATTGTTGCAACTTCGGCCTGTGATTTAATTGATTATTCATACGGGAAATTCCCTTCGCTTTTGAGCGTTTATAATTGGAATTTAATGGAGCACTTGACACGACGCGTGTTTATGCTTCGCAAAGACATTAATTCATGGATGCACAATGATTATTTTCGTCCAGATTTCTTATTCGCATCAGGTGTCGCAATAACAGCTGATGCGCGAGTGAGAGACGAAGAAGAGTTGGTCTATTACCATTCAACACACAGTCAGTTTTACAACAAGTCTAATCCTGTTATCAAACCTCTCGACGAAGACGATAGCCCGTTTTAATGCACACGAATTTTCTCTCCAATTTGAAGCGTTTTCGTGGGCTTGAAATTGTTGAGTTTGCAGATTTTAGCTACTGTTGTATGATGCTTAATGGCAAGGCCCGAGAGAGTGTCGCCAGATTTAATCTTGTGGAATTTTTTAAGCGGATTATCAAGCACTTCGGGAGAAGTTCTATTCGGTCCTGGAACAATTAGTTTTTGTCCTATTCGAATGATACTGGTTTCTTTAATGTTGTTTTCGCGACAGAGTGTTTTAACGGAAGTGTGCTCTTTCTCGGCAATAGAAGAGAGCGACTCGCCCGATTTAACGGTGTGAGTGTGGGATTGAAGTTCAACAGGAAGTTTTTCATCGCGAACTTCCATCATTTCTTTTTGAGCAGAATCGTCTTCTTTCTGCACGTCGTGGAGCTTTTGAACGTCCTTTGTTTTGAGAATGGATTCAGTCATACAAGGACAAATACGCGCTCTTGTTAACGAATCTGTTTTGAACTCATCAAAAGGTTTGAACTTAAGTATTTCAGATTTAACATGCGGATATCCTTTGAAAGCACCATCGGTGTTCTGTTCCCAGTACTTTAAAGCTTGTTGGTTATTTAGCCCACAAAATTGCATAAGCGTGAATGCACTGAGCATGCCGCTTTGATGCCAGCCGTTCCAGCAATGAATGTATAGCGGTTCCTTTTTTTCCGTTTGAATAATGGCATTAATCTCTTCGAAAAAAGTAAAGACGACATCGCGATTTAAATCGGGTTGACAGCTGTAGTTGAATCCCAAATCAAAAAGAGAATCTAAAACAGGTTCAGGATAATCTTCTTCAAAATATTTTGAATAAAGATAGATGGCTCCACCGAATCCGGCTTGACGCAAATTATTTATTCCCCAAGGTGGAAGCGGATGGGAATTGTAAGTCTTCGGCTCAGCTTCTCTTCGATAAAAATTATTCGATCCGCCTCTATAAAGTATGTCGTGCAATACCACGCGCATGTTGCGAATACCCAATAAATCTTCTGGACCAATCCCCTTGTTATTCACCAATTTTGTTTGAACGCTGTCGAGTCCAAACATATCTTTTTGAGCAGATGAAGCAACGCCAATCAGTAGGAGTGAGGCAAGGAGAATATTCCGACGCAACAATTTCAACATACATCAAAAATACACAAAGAAGTAAAGAAGTTCATGTTGCAGGAACAGGACTTCCTCACCACTTATTGTGCATATTCGAAGAGCTCTTTGGTGGAATAGCTGCTGTAGTAATTCAGGAAGCGATTTTTCCATCCAACGTTATTAGCAGGCAAGTGATGAAACAAGTCACGAAATCCCTTGCACTGATCTTTCATATAAGAACGAAAGGCAAATTGGTCGTTTTCATTCAAGCTTGAGAAAGCCAATAAAGTCCGCAGCGTTGCAATGTTCAGGTTGTCGAATAAATGCCAACGCGAAAGAGGACCGTTCATCACGTGCACCCTTCCATCTTTCAAAAAGACAATCATGCAATCGCCATTTTTACGCAGATGGATCATTTTTCCAGGCTCAAACCCCAAGCGCGATGCATGACTTGTGCTGAATCCAGCTTGCTGGGTGAATCCGTTGTTGTTAAAGATTTTCCACAACTTAGGTCCAGCTGTGAATAAAGGCAAGAAATCCGATGTGGTCTCGCTGAAGTAAGGGTTTTGTGTTTTCATGAGACAAATATTTTGCCTCACGTTGTAATGTATTTACGAGATGATTTTTGAAAGAAAATTATATTTATTTGGACTTAGTGTAAAATTTACACTAAGTTAGCATTCAAGTTTAGAAACATGAATAGTTCAGGAATAAAAAGAATTGGTGTTCTAACCAGCGGAGGAGATGCTCCGGGTATGAATGCCGCTATACGTGCGGTTGTTCGTGCGTGTGCATTTCATAATGTTGAAGTGGAAGGAATCTTTCAAGGTTATGCAGGATTAATGGCAGGCGACTTCAAACGTTTGAATGAACGTTCGGTGGCGCGTATATTAGGTCGTGGGGGTACAATTTTGAAATCCTCACGCTGCAAAGAATTTCTTACCACAGAAGGAAGAGCCACAGCCATTGAGCAAATGAAAAAGCATCACATAGATGCACTCATAACTATTGGTGGAAATGGAACGTTCACCGGAGCGCACATTCTTTCTCAAGAGTCGGGCATTCCAGTAATGGGAATTCCGGGTAGTATAGACAATGATTTATTCGGAACCGATCACTGCATTGGTTTCGATACAGCAACGAATACGGTTGTTGACGCAGTAGATAAAATTCGCGATACAGCAACTTCTCACAACCGGATCTTCTTCGTTGAAGTTATGGGCAGGAACAGTGGTTTCATTGCATTGAAAGCAGGTATTGCTTCAGGTGCTATTGCCATTGTTCTTCCAGAGGACGAGATGACCTCTGAAGAGTTGATGCAAATACTTCGCGCAAGTGAAAAAAGCGGAAAGTCTAGTTCTATTGTCATTGTTGCCGAAGGAGTGAAAGGCGGAACAGCCTACGAATTGGCGAATAAAGTAGCAGCAGAGAATCCTGATTACGATACACGAGTATCCGTTCTCGGACACTTGCAACGCGGAGGAGCGCCGAGTTGTTACGATCGTGTCATCGCATCTCGCATGGGAGTAGCTGCCGTTGAAGGATTACTTCAAGGTAGAAAAGATGTCATGATTGGAATTGTGAACGACAGAGAAACATACACTTCATTAGAAGAAGCTATCACACGCAGCAATCTTCCGAATAGAGATGAATTGCGCATTGCACGCATTCTAGCGATATAATAATTAGAAAAAAGAATAAGATGAAAAAGGTAGCAATCAATGGTTTTGGACGTATCGGCCGCATGTGCTTTCGTCACACATTAACCGACAACAATATTGAAGTAGTTGCCGTAAACGACTTAACAGATGTTAAGACGCTTGCGCATTTGTTGAAATACGACAGTATTCACGGAAGAGTTAATGCAGAGGTTTCTGCTGATGGAGATTTCTTAGTGGTAAACGGAAAGAAGATTCGTGTATACGCTGAAAAGGATCCTTCGAATTTACCTTGGGGTGAATTGAATGTAGATGTAGTTATTGAAAGTACTGGTTTCTTTACCGATGATGTAAGTGCTGGAAAGCACATCACAGCTGGCGCGAAGAAGGTGGTTATTTCTGCTCCAGCAACAGGAAATGTTAAGACCATTGTTCTTGGTGTTAACGATGATACGCTTACACCAGAAGATCTAATTGTTTCGAATGCATCTTGCACCACGAACTGTTTGGCTCCAATCGTGAAAGTGTTGAATGATACTTTCGGAATTGACAAAGGATACATCACAACGGTTCACGCATACACTGCCGACCAACGTTTGCAGGACGCTCCTCATAAAGATTTGCGCAGAGCTCGTGCAGCAGCATTGAGCATGGTGCCAACTAGCACAGGTGCTGCGAAAGCAGTTGGATTGGTGCTTCCTGAATTGAAAGGGAAATTAGATGGAGTAGCGGTGCGCGTCCCAACACCAGATGGATCATTAACCGACTTAGTGGTAATCTTGAAAAGAGATGTGACTAAAGAGGAAGTGAATGCAGCCATGAAAGCAGCAGCAGAAGGACCAATGAAAGGTATTCTGGAATACTGTGTTGATCCAATTGTAAGTATTGACGTAGTTGGAAATCCTGCAAGCAGTATCTTCGACGCCGACTTAACTTCTGCAAACGGAAACTTGGTGAAAATCATGTCGTGGTACGACAACGAAGCTGGTTACAGCAAGCGTGTGATTGATCTTCTTCATAAAATGTGATTGAAGCAGTACAATAGATTTTAATAACAGTAAACAAAGACAAATGATACTTATAGCTGATAGCGGGTCCACTAAATGTGATTGGGCTCTAATTGACGAGAAAGGATCTCGATTAGGGAATTTTGAAACCATGGGGTTGAATCCATATTTTCACGATGAGAAAGTAGTGGAAGGTGCAATCAGAGGAAATGCCCCTCTTGCTCTGTACGCCGACAAAATTTCTCATGTTTATTTTTACGGAGCTGGAAGCAGCACGCCAACGATGTGTGGAATTATTGAGCGCGGACTACGTGCTGTTTTTCCAACTGCAGAATTATTGATTGAACACGATTTGTTGGGAAGCGCTTATTCAACATATGATGGGGAAGCATGTATCTCTTGTATCCTTGGAACAGGAAGTAATTCTTGTTTCTTCGATGGAAAAGATATTCATGAGTCGGTTCCTTCATTGGCTTACATCTTAGGCGATGAGGCCAGCGGTTCTTACTTCGGTAAGATTTTGTTGCGCGAGTATTTCTACAAGAAACTTCCTGCTGAAATTGCTGAAGCATTTGAGAATAGTTTCCCACTAAGCAAAGACGAATTCATTTCGAAAATATACCGCGAGCCAAACGCAAATGTATACCTTGCTAGTTTCACACGATTCATTGGAAATTTCGCTCATCATCCGCATGTGATGAATTGGGTAGTGAATGGTATGCGCGAGTTTATTGATATTCACGTGAAGTCATTTGAAAATTGGGACAAAGTACCCGTTCATTTCGTTGGCTCGATCTCTCACTATTTCAAACATTGTTTGGAAGAAGCTTGTCGTTTGGAAGGGGTTCGCCTTGGTAACATCATTAAGAAACCTATCGACGGTTTGGTGAACTACCACGTTAAATACGTATTCCACCACGCAGAATGAAAGGAGCCATTTTCGATTTAGACGGTGTCTTGGTAGATACTGCGAAGTATCATTATCAAGCGTGGAAAAGATTAGCCAACTCGGTTGGTGTTGAATTCTCATTGGACGACAATGAGCATTTGAAAGGAGTAAGCCGCGCTCAATCTTTGGAAATCATTTTGAAGAAAGGAAACATTGCAAAATCGGCAGAGGAGAAGCAGTCACTCATGGACGTAAAGAATGAGTGGTATTTGGAATTAGCCGCTGAAATGAATCCGGATGAGGCCTTACCTGGCGCCATTCCTTTTCTTGAATCTTGTAAGTCGAAAGGAATTAAAATTGCATTGGGCTCTTCTTCGAAGAATGCTCCAATGATTCTAGATCGTTTAGGCATCACACATTTGTTCGATGCTATTGTAGACGGAAATGTCGTTTCTAAATCGAAACCTGATCCAACGGTCTTTTTAACAGCTGCTGAGAAACTCGGATTGTCTCCAAGTGAATGCATTGTATTCGAAGATGCTATTTCAGGTGTTCAAGCCGCTAAAGCCGGAGGGTTTTATTGTGTGGGTATCGGAACGAAAGAAGTTCTTCCGCTTGCCGATGAGATTGCGACTACGCTTGGCGAGTATAGTGTGAGGTAAACTCAATCCCAATACATGTGCTGGTAATCGTGCATGTTCGGTATACTCCAATCGCCGCGACCGTTGTAGAACTCAATGTCACCATCGTCGTATAAGGTGAAGATTTTGGATGATCCGTATGTGTTTAGCGTAACAACATTCGCATTCATTGATTCCTTTCTTTGAATGTCAAAGCTGGTGTAGGTATTTCCTCTCCATCCAAAACCCACATTCTCTTGATTGTAATTCGGGTAAATATAACCGCTATTGCTGGGGAAGTATGGGTTCAGCATTTCGTTGAATGAACCAATGCCGTGGTAATCTTCGTTAGTCAATTGGAAGGTACAATAACCGCCTTGTTTCAGTTTTTTAGAAATCGTAAATCCTCTAGAAACTAAAATCGAATCAATCTGCTTTTCATGAGGGTCATAATTGCTAACTGGCGCGGAGAATGTATATGAGATTATTCCTTCGACATTCGTGGTGGTTGATGGAAGGAAGGTATATCCGTTTTGATTGCAATACTTAACAACCTTCCAAAGGATCTCGGCATCTTGTATAATTTTCTCTTTTGAAACGAAACTCGGAAAGGCTTCTTGCAAACTGCTGTTGTGGAATTGATACATGTTCTTGCTTACAACCGCTGCTTTCCATGCTTTCAGTTCTTCAGTCGGAGCAGAGCCAATTTTAAGCGATGAAGGTGTTTCACATTTTCCAAATTTGAATCCAGACGAATAGAAGCAGTTCTTTGTAACATTTCCCAAAGAGTCTTTTTGGATCCAGTTTCCATTCAGCAAGTCGAAGGAGTAATTTTTTTCACTTTGAAGTTTTCCATTCGGAAAGAAGTCTCTTTCGGTTTGTTCTTTTTCGTGAAGAATAAGTTCCCATTTGAATTTTCCATTTTCATAGTACTTCTCTATGTGTTGGTCTGAAATTCCGTCTTTGTAGGTATAGTAGGTCTGTGATTCTAATTTTCCTGGAGCGTAATAGTTTGCTGTAAGTTGTTTCGTGTTTCCACTTCCAATATTTGGAGTGAGATTGATTGTTTTGATGCTTCCGTTTTCGAAGTATTCAGCGGCAAGGGTGTCATTCTTTGCTCGGTAATATGTTTTCTTCTTCAATTGCCCGGTGTTGAAATACGCGTAGTACTCAGAGATTTCAGAGGGGCCGTGATAGTAAATGGTAATGTCATTCGGAATTCCATTGTCGAAATACGATTTCTCGAAGCCTCTGCCGTCGAGCAATATTTCTTTTTCATACACCACCTTTCCGAGTTCGTTGTAACGAATGGTATGAGGAATAGGCCAGTAATATTTTTCGTTGTTGAATTCTTCGGTCGTTTCGATTTTTCCGGTGTTGTAATTGTAACTAACCCAAGTGCCAACCCCGAAATCGTTTTCATAAGTCTGTACATGCGAAAGTTTTCCATCGAAAAAATAATGTCGCCATTCGCCATGTTTTCTTCCATCAACATATTTTCCCTTGGAAATGAGCACGCCTTCTTCCGTATAGGCTTCGTGTGGGCCGTTTAATCCAAGATCATATTTTGCGAGTGCGTTTTTTGAATAGGAATAGGTGTTCAATGTGTTTAACTTACCGTTTTGGAAATAAGTTTTACTCACGCCGATTGGAACGGTCTGCCAGCCATAGCCTTCAGAATCTATAGCATGTTCAGGAATGTAATCTGAAGAAAATCCTTTCAGCTCTTCCGCGCGCAAGGCAGCATACGATTGAATGTTTTGCAATTTGCCGTTGGGATAATAGTGGGAATCTTGCCAGCATCTTCTTCCTTTTTTATCTATATAATATTTGGTAGAACGGGATAAATATCCGGATTCCGAATATTCGAAGTATTCCGCAATGGTACTGTCGTGCTTTACGCGTTCGAAGGAAGTTCGTTTGCGGGTTGGATTAATGAAGTTTGTGATTTCCGATTGGATGATTCCGTTTTTGAAAACGCGCTTTTCGTAGATGTCTTTGGTGTTCGAGATGTATTGAATGCACGTTCCGTTCATGAGTATGTCCGGAGAGGTGTCCCAATACGTGGAGAAAAAATAGTTGCTTCCTTTTTTGTTGGAATAATTGAATATGCATGAAGTCTCTTGTGATTGAACCGTTGAGCTGTAAAAGCTCATAAGGACGAAGAGAAAGAAAACTATTTTATTCATTGGTATAAAGTTACAGAAGTCCTGCTGTACAGGCCAAATCATTATTCGTTCATTATTTAATCCGCATAACTAGCACATAAGGATTCTTGCTTATCGGTTGTAAAATTTCAAAAATCATTTTTGATGAATGATACTTATAAGTTACATTTGTTATGCAGAAAATTCGAGAACTATATTTTTATGATGAAGATTTTATAATTTTTCTTGATTCTCAATCCGAGGAGATTCAGGACAAGTTTGGTAAAATATTTCGATTTATTGAGGAGATTGAACGTATACCGATAAACTAGGTTAAGAAAATACAAAACGCCAAAGGACTTTATAAAGTGAGAGTTTCTTTGGGGTCTAACACATGGAGGGTGTTTTGTTTTTTTGAAGCGAATAGATTAGTGGTTGTTCTAAATGGATATGTCAAGAAGGAGAATAAAACATCCGCCAGAGAAATAAGGAAAGCAATTCAATTAATGAAAAAATACCATGAAGAAAAAAAGTGAAGGTCCAAAATTAAAAAGTTGGAGTGAAGTAAAAGATCAGATTTTCGGTGTAACGGGAACCCCGCGAAGAGATGAAATAGAGAGAGAGTCTGCCGCATTCGTAATCGGAATGCATTTGCGCGCACTTAGAGAAGAAGCAAATCTAACTCAAGAGCAGTTTGCGCAAAAAGTGAATAAGAAGCGCAGTTATATTTCGCGAATTGAAAACGATGGAGGCAATATGACGTTGAAGACGCTCTTGGAATTATTCGAAGTTGGTTTTGGAAAGAAGGTAACCATTGAAATAAAATAGGCCATGGGTGCACTTCCATTATTCATCGTGGGATTTGTCTTTGCATTAGCAGCCTTCATCACACTCAAATTTCCACCTAAGAAAATCAATAGCATTTACGGCTATCGAACTTCGCGTAGCATGAAGAACCAAGAGAATTGGGATTTGGCCCAACGCTTTTCTTCTCAACTCATGTTGAAGCAAGGATTAATCATGTTTGTGATGGCTTTTATCCTCGCGGTATTGCCAATCTCGGCGGAAGTGTCTACACTTATTTCGATGTTGCTGCTTGTAACGAGCGTGATAAACCTTTTCTTTCAAACCGAAAAAAGGTTGAAATAAAAAAGGCCGACAAATGCCGGCCTTTTCAAAACGATTCACATTTTTATTTCACATCGAAACGATCCAAGTTCATCACTTTGGTCCAAGCTTTAGCAAAGTCCAAAACGAATTTCTCTTTCGCATCGTTGCTAGCATACACTTCTGCAACCGCACGCAATTCAGAATTCGAACCGAAGATCAAATCGGCACGCGTTGCCATGTATTTAACATCACCTATCTTGCGGTCTCTTCCTTCAAACAACTCGTCATCGGCATTCACAGCGGTCCAGATCACATTCATGTCTAACAACTGAACGAAGAAGTCATTCGAAAGTTGATCTTTCTTTGAAACGAAAATACCGTTGTTCGAATTGTCGAAATTCGCATGCAATGAACGCATACCACCAACAAGCACGGTCATCTCTGGCGCTGAAAGGGTTAGCAATTGTGCTTTGTCAACCAATAACGCTTCAGTTGGAACAGTATACTTCGTTTTCAAGTAGTTTCTGAATCCATCGGCCATTGGTTCAAGCACGGCAAAAGATGTAGCATCTGTTTGCTCTTGGGTTGCATCCATTCTTCCTGCTGTGAAAGGAATAGTGATAGTCGTACCCGCGTTTTTCGCAGCTTCTTCAACCGCAATGTTTCCCGCAAGAACAATTAAGTCAGCCATTGAAACCTTCTTACCATCCTTGGTTTTGTTGTTGAATTCCTTTTGAATCTTTTCGTAAGCACCAAGAACTTTAGCCAATTGCTTTGGATTGTTCACTTCCCAGTCTTTCTGCGGAGCAAGACGAATGCGCGCTCCGTTAGCCCCACCGCGACGGTCTGAATTTCTATAGGTCGAAGCAGATGCCCAAGCAGTGGTTACCATCTCGCTGATTGAAATTCCAGAAGAAAGCAATTGTGTTTTTAAAATCGCAATATCAGAATTATCAATAGTTGCATGATTCAATACAGGAATAGGATCTTGCCAGGCTAAATTCTCTTTCGGGATTTCAGGACCGAGATATGTGCTTTTTGGTCCCATGTCGCGATGGGTTAACTTGAACCAAGCGCGAGCGAATGCGTCAGCGAACTCTTCAGGATGTTCCAGAAATCTTCTAGATATTTTCTCATAAGCAGGATCAACGCGCAATGCGATGTCGGTGGTAAGCATACCTGCCATATGTTTTTTATTTGGATCGAAAGCATCAGGAACGTTAGCCACACCGTTTTTCGGAGTCCATTGTTTTGCACCAGCAGGACTGGTCGTCAATTCCCATTCATTGTTGAATAGAGTAGTGAAGTATCGGTTGCTCCATTGCGTTGGCGTTGAATTCCAAATTACTTCAAGTCCAGATGTAATCGCATCTTTTCCTTTTCCTGAATTGAAATCACTTTTCCAACCCAAACCTTGCTCTTCAATTCCAGCGCCTTCAGGTGCTTCGCCTACGTGAGAGGCACTTCCAGCACCGTGAGTTTTGCCGAAGGTGTGTCCGCCGGCGATAAGCGCAACGGTTTCTTCGTCATTCATTCCCATGCGACCAAATGTTTCGCGAATGTCTTTCGCGGAAGCAAGAGGATCAGGATTTCCATTAGGTCCTTCAGGATTCACATAGATCAATCCCATTTGAACAGCAGCTAACGGCTTTTCAAGTTGTCTTCCTTCAGTGTAGCGCTTGTCGTCTAACCATTTCGTTTCAGGTCCCCAATAAACATATTGCTCCGGCTCCCAAACATCAACGCGTCCACCTCCAAATCCGAATGTCTTGAAGCCCATGTTCTCAAGAGCAACATTGCCCGTAAGAATCATTAGGTCTGCCCAAGAAATTTGATTGCCATATTTCTGTTTTATTGGCCAAAGAAGTCTGCGTGCTTTGTCTAAGTTCGCGTTATCTGGCCAGCTGTTTTGTGGAGCGAAGCGTTCCATTCCAGAGCGTGTACCACCGCGTCCGTCGCCTGTTCTGTACGTTCCTGCGCTGTGCCATGCCATGCGGACAAAGAACGGTCCGTAGTTACCGAAGTCTGCAGGCCACCAATCTTGACTGTTTGTAAGAAGAGCGTTGATGTCTTTTTTCAACGCGAAATAATCCAATGTTGTGAATGCCTTTTCATAAGTGAATTGCGCATCCATTGGATTAGAAAGACTTGAGTTCTGGCGAAGAACTTCCAGGTTTAGGGCATTTGGCCACCAATCTCTGTTGTTTTGTCCGCTGCCAATCACCTCTGTTTTTTGAGGTGATGCTGAAGGGTGAAAGGGACATTGCCCTTGCATTGCTTCATGCGGTTGCGCAGAAGCATTTACTGCTGCAACGAGTCCTGTAATTACTAGGATTTTTTTCATTGAAAACTGTTTAAGTTATTTCTTGTTTGACGGGTCAAATCTAGAAGCTAACGTCGTATACAGCCTATCAATAGTTTTTATGAAATTATAGTTTTTGTTTATAACTTTTTGTGGGGTATTTAGTTGCCTCCATGCTGGTAACATCTCCCATTCTCGCTTAATGTCATACGCTTGCAACGAGCTCCAGCTTTTGTAATTCCGGAACATTGAACGGAAGTTCCTGATTTGTGATTGGATCCCGAACGGTTATTCGTTTTAGAAGCTTGCCATTGCCAACAGCTTTGGCAAATTTCTTTTTCAAGTTTTGTTTCTTGATCATCTGGCAAGGCCGGAAAAAAATCAATCCCAGTTTGTCTTTCAACTTCATCAATGCTCACTGCAAACGTGCTCAGCGATGCGCTTGAAGATGCGTTAGGAAGAACAAATCCAATCGCATGAATTTCGGGTTGTGTATAGTCTAAAATTACCTTGTAATAATAGTTTGGAATAGACACACCATTGCTTCCAATGGAGGGAAGTCCTTTTGATAGTAGAGGCCCTGTTACAATATAAATAGCTTTATTGTCAATCGCCCATGAGCGCATCAATTCTTCTAATCGTTTCCAAACACCTCGATTGAATCCGGGCAGTTGTGGGCTCATGTTGCTGAGGTAAAAACTTTCTTTCATCGTAATAGCAGACCATCCCATATCGCCGGCGGGTGCTAAGTGTCCTTTGTCGTATCCAGATTTTAAGTAGTCACTGTTTTCTGCAGTACCTGTTGACACGAATGGATCGACAAGAAACTTGTCGGTACGCTCGAAGAGGCTGTTCGTTTCTTCTTTGGTAAGTTCATACGCTATCCATTTCGCTTGCTCATGTTCTTCCGAATAAACGAAAGAGTATCCCGTGTGTGATATTATTTTTTCGTTGGGAAGAACAGCAGGATATTCAAGAAGGGTGATGTTTTCTGTTGGAATAATTTCTTCCTTTTGTTCTTCTTGTTTCGATTCTGTGTTTGAAAGAGATGGCTCACTGCTCGACTGAAACGCATAAACAATCACAACGACCAAGCTGAGTAGGGCGATGAGTATGAGAATTCTTCTAGATCGATTTGGACTGCTCATTTTAACTTGATTTATTCGTTCATGCCTTTTCCGTTGAAAATAGCTTCCATGCATTTCTCGATGCGAGAGAGGCGAGTGGCGGATTGCTTGGCTTGAGAGAAATGCAGAAGGTATCCACGTTGTCTTCCTGGAGTAAGTTTTTCAAATGCCGCTTTCAATTCAGGAAGTTCTTTGAATTTGTTTTTTAATGCATCGGGCATGGGGTATTCCGATGTTTTCTTGGCTTCGACTTTTGCTCCTGATTTTTCAAGTTCAGTCGCCTCGAAGATGTATTGAAGAATTGTCTTTTTAATTTTTAAAATTTCGTTCGCATTGGTAAATCGAAGTTGTCTTCCTGAATTTGAATTCTCTGTGGGTTGAACTAAAATATTTTCAGGATCGCTAAGCAACGCTCCCTTGAAAAACATAATACTCGAATATTCTTTGAAGCTTCCTAGCACGAAAATGTTTTTCTTCTTGAAGGTATAAGCTGGGAATCCCCATTTAACTTCTTCTTCTAATCCAGTTTCTAACGCGATTTCGCGAAGCGCTTTCATTTCTAGATTACGGATAATGATTCGACATTGCGGTGTGCCGACTAGTTTGCATCGGCCGCAACCTTCTTCGAGTATGATGTCTACTTGAGGGTTCATGATGTATCAAAGATACGAATGTCCTGCGGACGAATGTGCGAAGCACGAATGTCTTTCAGACTAATGTCCTGCGGACGAATGCCGATGGCGAGGGTTATGTAAAAGGGAAGAAAAGTGAAATTGTCCTCATTTCACCACTCCCATTTTTCTCAGTTTTCGACGTTGCTTTTTTGTAATTATTGATAAAACGAGATAAATACTTGCTAAGGGAATTACCAATATTAAGGCGGCGGCAAAAATAGCTAATGAGGCTACAAGCACCGCACTAGACATTGTGCTAAAGAGGTAAATAAGAAAAATTAACCAGGTCATGTAAAATGCATACATTGCAACAACCAAGGGGTAATGTGCAATTTTCCTAATTTTATTTTTTAACGCATGATTTTTTTCATATTTCTCATTTAACACTTTTGATTCATTAGGAATAGAATCACTGGCAAGTATAGCGGAGATTGGAATTTCATGAGGCGGAATCTGAGTTGCATGCGAAGATTCAATTCTCGGGTATGATTCATTGAGTCTTATACTCGCGGTGTCTTCGTGCTCGATGACCTTAGATGAGTCCTCCTTAGTAATAGTCGTTACAGATTCTGAAAATATTACAGGCAGAAGTTGCTTTTGGATTTTCTCTTCTTTCGGAGAAGAAGATCTTCCGGAAATGTAATAACCCGATTGATAAACTCTTTTTTCAATGCTACATGAACTTAAGATTGTAGCAAATAATAGGATGAATAAAATAAGCTTCTTCATGAAGCAAATATATCAAAACTCAGGAACACCAATAGTTCGTGTAGCTTTTTCCTTTTTCTTTTCAATGGTATAGAAATAAGAAAATTGCATAACCCAAGCATCATTCTTTTTCGTTTTAAGATTGCGGTAAAGCGTTCCGATTTGAATTTCATGGTTTTTAGGTAAGTCGAAATTCAATCCAAAACCGTAGCGCATTTCAGTCACAGCACCCGATGTAACAGAAACGCCATTTACGAGCTGGTAATATTCATTTGTTCTCAAAAAGTTCTCGGCACTCAAAACAGGAGTCATTCTTTTCAAGCCAATGTGAAGGTCTAACGATAATCGGTTTCTCCAATAAATCTGTTCCCGTTTGTACTTGAAGAATTCTTTCTGGTATTTTGAAGTGTACTTCAAACTTGATTTTGCTTTTGATTTGAATGTTCTCAAAATGTCCCATGAGAATCCCGCTGCGAATCGATGACCGTAGGTGTTTACTTGATTATCGAGATAGAAGAAATCATTCGGCATCCATGTCCTTCTGTATGTAGCCAGAATTGAAAATGGTTTCGCTATGTCGTATTTCAATCGTGCCGTGAACAACGTTTTCGAATACACTTTATCCGAAACATTCCAACGGTATTGTCCTGAAAGCGTAGCAGAAAATCGCTTAGTAGGTTTGATCTTTAGGCCTATTTCATTTCGATTGAAAAAATCGTTTTGTGACCAAGCCAGACTTGGTAGGGCTAGCAATAGTATGAGAGCTAAGCGTTTCATTAGTTCTGATTAAATTGTTTTAATGCTGAATAAACAAATTTCCAACTTCAACAACACTTCCATCCGCAGTAATTTCAATTTCTTGACGAACAGGAATGGTATATTCTTGAGTGGCGCTGTCTTTCGATAATACGTAAACAGAATACTTTCCAATTTGAAGATTACGGAAAGAGAAAGCTCCGTTAGCTCCTGTCTTCGTTGATTCATCATAAAATTCATTTTCGCCGTAGCACAAGTAAACGCGCATGTCGGTCATCGGAGTTTCAGTGCCAATACTGCCCACTTGTCCTTGATTAGAAACATCGACGAAGAAGGAGGTTGTAACATCATCTGGATCAGGAATGTTTCCCATTTCAGTAGCAGTAAGTGTTACAATGTCCCCACTGGTTGTGACGTTGAAAGCGTTTCCAACATTTGCAGTTAGAACAGAATCTACTTTAGCAGCGATTTCAAAGTTTGTTTCATCATAAGAAAAATCTATCTGAACACCTGTTCTTCCAAGTAAAGCAGGATCTGCACTAGTCACCCAAACAGGATTGTTGAAATAGAAGTAATAGTTGTCACCAGAAAGTTGATTCACGATGAAGTAATCTCCGTGTTCTAAAATACTTCCAGGAGTCACTGTGATTTCTATTGACTCATACTGTCCATAACTTTCATTAATTCCTGAAACAGTTCCGGTAATTGATGACGTGCCACCAGGGCCAGCAATTTTATCGCAAGAAGAAAAGGCAATAGCCACAAGTCCTGCGAAGAGTATAGATTTTATTTTCATTGTACGATTATTTTTTGAGTGGTGAAAGTTTGATTGTCGTTTTTAATTTGAATGAAGTACATTCCTTTTGGAAGATTTCCAAGTGACAGTGCAGTTCGCGAAGCATTCGCTCGCTGAAAACGCTGAACCAATGTGCCTTGTGTCGTGTAGACTTTTATTTCAAAGTTTTTCTCGAAAGGTGTTTCAACATATAAAATATCGTTGGTTGGATTCGGATAAATGTGGAAATGAACATTGTTCAAATCGGAAACATACACTGTTGTGTCGCATGTGCCGAACATGTTCGCGTCCATCCAAGCAATGCGATCTCCGATCCAAAATTTCAAGAAATCAATTTCTTCTTGGAAGGTGTTCCCAATAAAATTGTTTGGCCACACATAGTTTCCCAGAATTGGCCAACGCTGATAGTGACGCGTTGCAGGAGTCTCAAGAATTAGAGCTAGACTGTCGATATAGTTATTCAAATAGGTTGTATCAAGCAGGGTAGCGCGCAACTCATTCCATCTGCAATTCACTTCATTTGCGTAAAGGCTGTCTTCCAATAATCTGTTCCACCATGAAGGGTTGTTTCCTCCGCCACAGACTGTGTTGAAGTTAATTTCCCATCCGTATGTTTCTCCACCTTCGCAATAGTCTGAATTACCCCAAGCGATGTTGAAATCCCAAAGAGGTCCTGCGACCAATTTGTTTCCTTCACTAAATCGCTCCTTGTAAAAGAATGAAGAGATTCGATATCCGTCTACATTCTTTGAAATTTCATTAACAAGGAAGAAGTCGATGAATGAGGGAACATCTATATAACTGCGATACCCTTGAATCGGATCATCAAAGTTTGAAGAGACGAGAGCATCCTCCCAATCGGTGAAATAGGTCTGAATGTAATTGAGTTGCGAAGGATGCAACTCAATAAGTTCAGGGTCGTGCATTTGTATGCCAATGGTCGCGTTACTTGGTGTCTGAGCGGGATATGGTGAGTCCCATGCAATGACACCCCCCGCAGTTGTCTTATCCACTTTCAGAATATATCCACCCGATAATTCGTTGTTTAATGTGTCGGTTGGAAGTAGTTCGTCGACGTTCACTCTTCCTGGATTCTGTTTAATTCGCTCCATGAATACATAGACTCCCATATATTCTCCGTTCAACATGAGCTCGCATAATTTAGTACGCGGCGTCCAACGTCCCATTTCATTTCCGAGATGATACGTAAGTATATTTCGTATCATTGATTTGTCTGTATATGGCGCATACAAGATCCAATCGTTGTCGGCAGGCCAATTGAAAATTGATGCGTTGTAATTCACGCTATCTGGTCCGCGGGTCTCTAATCCGTATGATTTAGCAGGAAAGCTGCTGGAAGAGGAACCTCTTGTTTCAATGGCAATTGGTCCAAAGAATTCGTTTAATGAATCCGTGAGATAATTCATTTGTCCTTCGCCGTTAAAAATGATTCCCATCTCAGCATCTATTTTAGGCTCATCTGGAATTTCAATGCCAAAGGTGTTTAAAACAACAATAGGAAGATTTGATTTGTAAAATTCGAACGGGGGAACGAACCAAGACGGAGGTGTTCCGAAATAGGTGTTACTTGTTGTAATTCCTACATGAAGAAAAGGCCTAGAGGTTATGTCTCCGGAATTGGTAGTAATGTTGTGCGCTTCCACACAAAAAACATTGTCGCCGTTGTTCAAGATTGAAAGGTAGTCTTGCGTTAGAAAGATAACTTCATCAGGCAATCCGCCTTGATACATAACTGCTTCGTGCTGTCCGTCTGCACCATCGTTCCAAGCAGGCTGACCAGCAGTGGAAATATTTGAACGGGAAATTTCAACGCCATTTAAGTATGCGACATAGGCATCGTCGTAATCCATGTTTAAAATGAATTTCGAAATTTCATTCCAGTTGTTTATGTTGAAGTGAATGCGATGGTAAACGGAAATGTTTCCTGTTGGAATAGTTGTTCCATCGTCGGCATCTCCGAATCCGAAGCCACCATTTCCAACAGCCCATGCAGCATCGTCGAAGGAAGGGTCAATCCAGTTACTTGGTGTATTCGTGTTTGGCAAGATGTAACGCCATTCAAGCGTGTCGAAAACAGCGGTTTCCCAATGATCTACTTGCGCATGCGCGAAGGAAACAAGAAATAGTAAGACGCATGACGTCACAGATGTTTTCATCGGAAGAAATTAATGTGTGAATTTAACGTTTTATTAACAAATAAAGTTGCGCTTTTTTTTGAGTTGCTCTTTTAATTATGTAGAGGCATTTTTAGATTCTGTTGTCATAAGTGAAACATTTCCATTGACGTTTAAAATGAAGTTCTTTTTATTCAAAAGATATTCTAAGTATAATCCAAGCTTTATATGATATTTGCTTAATGAGAACTCGTGCAAATTTCATTCTTGCTTTTTTTGTTTTTTTCTTTACGTTACTGTTTTCGAGTGACATGATGGCATCAGATATCTCGAAAGACTCTCTTCCAACAATTTCAATCAACGACCTTACAAATTCAGAAATTCCTATTTCCATTACTAAGCGGAAATTTCATGGAGTGAATTTAGATGCCTTCGTTACATCTAAATTCTTTGAAGGAGACAGCGCCTCCTTTTCATCAAGAGAATTTGACGATAATAATTGGTTGAACTTGACAAACACAGAGGGCAATGCTTTTGCAATAGATAAGATATATTGGAGTCGAATGAAGTTTCGAGTTTCTCCGGAATTAAAAAACAGCACCTTCTCGCTCTATGTAAAATGGCAAGGGGCCATGGAAGTTTTTCTAAACGGAGAACTTATTTATTCTTTTGGGTCGATATCGAATATTGGGCAATCCGTTGCCATTCAAGATGCCTTTCATTTTCCTTTACGAAAAGTTCTTGTCACATTCAGAGATGTTGACGGTCCGAACGTACTGGCCTTTCGGTTCGCTCATCATTCCAATATTGGAAATCTGAAGATAGAAGGCTCATTGTCTAACTCAAAGTGGATGTCATGCAGCCTGCATACGAATGAAGCAGCTGATCAAATTGATATGGCTCGCGGTAATACCATTCTTTATTATGGTTTTTTCTTTGGAATCAACTGTATAATTTTCTTGCTTACCATATTTCAAGTCAATAAAAGATACAAGAACAAAACGCTTTTGCTATTTAGTTGTTTTACTTTTTTTACAGCAAGCGTTGCCGTTACAAATTTGATAGAATTAGGTGCGTTTCAAATTTCCACGGACGAGGTTGTTTCAATTCATTTGGCTAATCAATTGGTTTACGCCTTGACAACTTTTTTCTTGCTTCATGTAATGCGCTCCTTGTTCGAGGCTAGGAATAGGTTTACGCCATATGTTTATTTGTGCATTTTAATTGCATACGTGTCGGTTGGATATTATGAGTTTTATACTTCAAAGAATTTCGCAACGTTTAATTTTTCCATCTTATTAATATCATCCTTTGAAATAGTAAGGATGTCTTTGTTGTCAATAAAGAGCAGGGTTACGGGTGGTTGGATAATCATTATTGGATCACTTGTCTTTATATTAGCCGGGCCTGTTTTGGAGCAATTGTTTAATTCGTTAGGAACTACAAAACCGTTTTTCGTGACCATATGTCACAGAATTTCGTTCTATTTATCTCTTCCTATTTCATTAAGTATTTTTCTTGCGCGACAATCGGTAACCAACAATTTGCTTTTGGCTCGTCAGCGCGATGAATTGGATTTAGAAGTTCAAGAAAGAACGAAGGAATTGCGCATTGAAAAGCAGAAGTCAGATGATTTGTTGTTGAATATTCTTCCCGAAGAAGTTGCCAACGAGCTGAAAGAAAAGGGCAGTGCCGACGCCAAGCAATTCGATATGGTCACAGTTATGTTTACCGATTTTAAGGGCTTTACACAGATTTCGGAAAAGCTATCTCCATCTCAGTTGGTTGAAGAAATTCACATTTGTTTTAAGGCTTTCGATGCCATCATAGCAAAACATAATATTGAGAAGATTAAAACGATTGGCGATGCATATATGTGCGCCGGGGGGCTTCCAGTCTCGAATGAGACTCATGCCATTGATGTTGTGAACGCTGCAATTGAGATTCGACAGTTTATGCAAGAACATGTTGCACAGAAAAGGAAGGCCAATCAAGAGGTGTTTGAAATTAGGATAGGTATTCACACTGGTCCTGTTGTGGCAGGAATTGTTGGGATAAGAAAATTTGCCTATGATATATGGGGTGATACCGTAAACGTTGCATCTCGTCTTGAATCCTCGGGAGAAGCTGGGAAAATTAACATTAGTGGTAGCACATACGGAATCGTTCAGCAACATTTTGCATGCACGCACAGAGGTAAGATAGAGGCTAAGAATAAGGGGCAAATTGACATGTATTTCGTTGAGCATGAATTGTAAAATGATTGAAGAAAAATAATTTATTCTTAAGTGTTCTTAGATTTACTTCGAAAAGTTGATAAAATAAATGATATTTCAATTCAGGACCAAATGGAAAATTTAGCGAGTATTCAAACCGAAGTTGACGCATCTTTTTTGTACGCTTTGTTAGCCGAGCACGAAGAAGATCAGAATGTCGCGCATGTGTTTCGTGAAATGAGCGGAATTGAAATGGGACATGCGAAAGCGTTTTTGAAAAGCAAAGGTCTTCCTGAATCCGATATGCCTGGCCCTTCAGGAAGAGCAAAGACATTGAGAAGAATCGGGAAAATATTCGGGTATGATTATGTTTTAGGTGTTCTATTAGATACTGAAAAAGGTCTTTCAGCAGGAGTGTTAAATGCTAGAAAGAATCAGAACATGCCAAACTCTATTTCAGATACAGCGCACGTTTCCATTCTTCGAAATATTCTCAATTCCAACAAAAACATCTCAGGTGCTACATTGACTCGATTTGAAAAACGTCATCGCAATGTTGGTGGAAACGCTATTCGTGCTGCTGTTCTCGGTGGAAATGATGGATTGGTTTCCAACTTCAGTTTAGTCATGGGTGTTGCAGGAGCTAGCGCGGGAAGTGGACCTGTGCTAATGACGGGACTTGCAGGAATGTTAGCAGGAGCACTATCTATGGCACTAGGAGAATGGATTAGCGTGAAGTCTTCGCAAGAGCTCTCCGAAAACCAAATGGAATTGGAAGCCGAAGAGTTAGAAATTAATCCTGAAGGAGAAGAGCAGGAGATTGCCTTGATATACATGGCGAAAGGAATTCCTGAAGCACAGGCGCGCGAAATGGCGTCTTCAATCATGCAGAACAAAGAACAAGCCTTGGATATTTTAGTGCGAGAAGAATTGGGAATCAATGCAGAGGAATTAAAAGGATCAGCCATGGAAGCGGCTTACTCTTCGTTCTTCTTGTTCTTAACAGGAGCTATTATTCCAGTGGTGCCGTTCTTCTTTACAACAGGATTTACTGCAATCATTCTAAGCACAGTTTGCAGCGCTTTCGGACTATTCGGAATTGGCGCCGCAATTACATTGTTCACAGGAAGAAATGTGTGGTTCAGTGGATTTCGACAAGTGTTATTCGGACTTATTGCCGCAGCTATAACATACGGAATAGGAACGCTTATAGGCGTTTCGCTGGGTTAAGGCTCAACCAAAAGTTTTTGGACGATTATTTCCTCACCTAATTTAAGTTGAAGAATATACGTCCCCGGTTGTTCGAATAATTTCCAACGGTTTTCAACGCTATGCTTGCCCGAAGCGAAGGTTCCAAGTTTATCGAAGGAAACTTTCTTGCCTGTGTTGTCGAATGCTGTTAAATCGGCAGCGCAACTCGTGTTGCAAGAAAATTCAATTCGAAATTTTCCGCTAGTAGGGTTCGGATAAATGGTGAAGACATTTTTTGGAAGTGAATGGGTAGAAGAGACATCAACCGAGTTAGGCACTAGCCATACTTCGTAGAGGGTATCATTCGGAAAACTTTGTGTTCCGTTGTTTACCCAGAAAATGTTTTGTGCGGTGCTGCGAATTCCACCAAGCAAATGGCCCAGTAGAATTTCACCTCCGTTCCATGCGGAATTCAGATCAATGATTTCGCCTGAAATCATAGGTAGGTTTTCATTCAAAATTATTTCAGAACTAGATCCTAAAAATCCAGGCATTAATGAAGGATTTAATTCTTCCACCCATTGGTTATTTAGATCTCGAGTAACACACGCAATGTTCTTAGTGAAAGGGACATCGATATTTTGAGTAAGGACATCTCCTTCATAATAGTACTCTGAAATTCCACCTAAAAACAAATAATGCTGCTTTTGAGATTGCGCGTCGTAAAGAGAAACATGTCCGCAGTGGTATTGATTCAATAAATGTTGGAATTCAGGAACTTCAGATATTCCAGTGGAATTCGCTTCAACACAATTTGTAAAAGGCAAATCGGCCACTTGTTGGAAAACACCACTGAATAGGGTGAAATTCATTTGTCCGTTCGTATCAATTCCTTCCAACACATTTAAATCTCTTCGGTGAAGCAAAGCGGGATCATTAAATTCTGTTAACCATTCAACTTGAATTCCAGTTGAAGTAAGCGTTGGAATAAATCGAGAAATTTTCTCGGTGTAGGTCTGTGTGAAGGAAGGGCCGTTCATAGGATTGTAGCGTCCTTCGAATTTATGTCCACCCGCAAGGTAAAAGACATCATCGAGTTTCTTCAAACTTCCTCCAGTTACAGCAAAACGCTCGTCGGTAATGAAATCGAAACTTTCAAAAGCAAAGGTTCCGTTGTCTTGCGCTTCAAAGAAGGTCTTCAAGTTAATCGCAGTAAGCATGGGGTAGGTGATGTGATCTTGCGAAGTATTGCTGTATCCATATCCACCTACCAACCACAAAATGCTATCGGTCTGATAGAATTGAATGTTGGTGGAAGAGAACTGTTCTGCTAACGGAGTATCAAGAATGTCGAACTCAACTGGAGTTGAAGAGTAGTTGTTCAAATCTAATATTGAAATGTTAGAGGGCATTCCCGCAACATCGAAAGAAGCGAAGGGCTGACGTTCGTGAAGGCCATCTTTTCTTCCTCCAATGAGTAATACTCTGTTTTCCCAAACGCCGTAAGCGTAGGATTGCAACGCAATATCTGGACTGGAATACACCGGATTTAAAACAACGGTATAAGGAAATTCTTGCGCTGCTGATTGAAGCGACAAGAGTGCTAGAATGAATACTGACATGATTCTCATAATGCGAAAGTAGGAGTTGATTCGAAATCTTTAGGTGAGGTTAGTCACGATTTTTCGCAACGAGGAAACTATTTTGGTGAAATTTGAGTCTATCTGGAAATGGAGCAGCAGAAAGAATTGAATAGAACCTATTTTAGAATTAGCCTCATGTTTCTAGCATGGGGCTTCATGATTGCGCTTCGTGCTATGATTGTTATTCCCGATGAGCCTGCTCCGTTGGTATACGAGTATCACCGTCCAGAGAAGAAGATTGAAAAGAAAGTCGATCAGCGGGACACTCTATTTTTAATATCCTGTGATTGGATGTTTCCATGGAATTTTCAAAATTACAATTATCCATACTACGGTTGTGGTGGGGTTGTTTATTCAGACATGTATCCTGGATATGGCTATCCATCTTGGGGAAACTATCCGTTAGGGGGAGTTGTTATCTTGCCTGGTGCAGATTCAACAAGCACAGATTCATTATTCAACACGAGTAATGATTCCAATGCTGTTAATCAAATGGCTCAGGGGAATATGAATGCTTCACAGAAGAAGGGAGCAGCCAAAAGGCTCTTTGAAAAAATGAGTCAAATGAAGGTCAATAGAAAAACCCGCAAGGAGCGTCGTTCTGAGCGTCGCAAAAATTGAAAATGTCAATTTATTTGTTGAAGTCTTGTAACTTTTTGTTTTATAGTGCGTCTTGGTTTTGACGAATGAGCATAACAGAATACAATGAAGCTGTTGACCTGTGGTCTGATCGAATCTTTGGATTTGTATTGAAGTTGGTGCGCGACAAAGAATTGGCAGAAGACCTTGTTCAAGATGTGTATGAAAAGTTGTGGAAGAAGAAAGACGTTGTTGAAGCAGGTAAGTCGAAGGCTTATTTGTTCACTTCGGCCTACAACGCAGTAGTTGATTGGTCAAGAAGAGAGAAGTTGAAAAAGAACATTTCCGCTTCAACGGGAGTCGCCGAGCAAGATCACAGCGGTGAGCTGAAAGCGTTGATAGACGAAGGATTGGAAAGGTTGAGCCTTCAGCAAAAACAATTGATACTTCTGCGCGATTACGAAGACTATACTTACGCTGAGATTGGAGAGATTACTAGTTTGTCAGAATCAATGGTGAAAGTAACGCTCTTCCGAGCAAGAAAGGAATTGAAAGAATTTATAACCCTTCATTGGACAGTATGAACGATTGGAATGAACATATAGAAGATGAGTTTCCGAAAGTTGAACGAACAGAAGTTTCGTTTGACAAGAAGGATGCTTTGAAGCGCCATGCAGTTTCCGATGAGGAAATCCAGGGGCATTTTCAAAAGGAAATTTTGGATGTTCGCTTGAATGAAGATCGCAAGCAGCGTTTAAAGAAAGAAGAAAAAAATCGAATTGTTTATTTCTGGATAAGCGGCATGGCGGCAGCTTGGATTGCAGCGTTGGTGCTTCGAACATTCATTGTAATTCCCGAGGAGCCTGCTCCGGTGGAGTATGTTTATCAGCGTCCAGAAACGAAGATTGAGAAAAAGTTAGAACAACGCGACACGATATTTTTGATAAGTTCAGAATGGCTTATACCTTGGAATGATGTTAATTTTTCTTTTTATTGTGGAGGAACGGTTTTTCCGAACATGTGGAATCATGAATATGGATATGTTTTTCCAAATGGTACCATTCCTTGGTCGAACCTAGTTTACAATCCCGTTGTGGATTCCTCAGCTAATGAAATGAAAATTGAAGTCAATCAAGATTCACTTTTAGTGGCCAAAATAGATTCAAGTCTGCAACAATTCAAACAGAAAGAAAAAACAAAAGAGTATTTAACCATTCGAGAATTGATTGCCGAGAAAATCGATGAACGCGTTGAGAAGTTTCGAAAGGTAAAACGGGTGCTTCGCGCGGCAAGAAATAGAAATAAGGAAAACGATAAAGATCGATTGGTTGTTGATTGGCGGGGAAAACGAATTGGCCTATAGGGGCGAGGGTGTTTTACACGAGGGTCTGCGACGAGGGTCTTCGACGAGGGTCTTTGACGAGGAGATTAGATGTAGGGGCGAAATATTTTTCACCCAAGAATTGAATAAAAAAAACAAAAAAAATAAAAATGAAAACGAAGTTGTTATTGATTTTATCAGTTTTTGCGATGACTGGGGTTGTTGCGCAAACGGAAAGTAAGAATGAGTTCACAGTTGTCTTGCTCAATGATACGACTATCAAAGGAAATCAAGACGGTGACACCTTACACATGCGAATTGGCGATATGAAGATTGATATCTATCCCGATTCAACTTCCAAACTTGCAACTGGCGACAGGAAGAGCAAGTCTTTGCGGTTAGAAGAATTTTCTTGGTACGGATTCAGTGGTTTTCGCTTTGGTTTTTTGACTTTTATGGATGAACAGAATAAAAGCTATGATGCCCCTTGGATGAATAATAAAGGTAGAAACAATTCAAGTTCTATGATGGGGTTTAATGTTGTCAATTCATCTTTTGAAATTGCGAAAGACCGTTTCAGATTGTCTACGGGTATGGGGTTTTCTCTTGAATCGATAGCTTTGAATCGTGAAGTTCGTTTAAGTGAGACCGATACTCTTGGATTTCAATTAGCCATTTTTCCTAAAACAGAAAAGTCAAATCTAAATGCAAACTATATCACGGTGCCCATGGTATTTCAGTACAATGGAAAAATTACAGAAAAGAAGAAAATGAATTCGGGTGATGAGTCCAATGTTTTTCACATGTCTTTTGGTGTAGTTGGCGGATATCTCATTGGTTCCAATGCTTTTTATAAATGGAAAGAAAACGGTGAGAAGCGCAAGCAGCGTGTGGCGGGCGATTTTGGATTGAACGAATTCATGGCAAATCTTTATGTCGATTTCGGTTTTAGCAGCGGGTTGTCTTTCTTTATTGAATCCTCTTTGCTTCCGAAATTTTCAAGCGGGAAAGGCCCCGAAATTTATTCAAATGCCTTTGGTCTCAAGTTGAACTTCTAGCAAGTGGTTTTGGTTAAGTAGAGGTATACAACGAAGAAGGCTCGCAACGGCGAGCTTTTTTTATTTGAATAATTCAGGAGTGAAAGGTTCTTCCTCCCAACGAAATTCAGTGTGCTTGTCGACAAGACAATCACAAACCAAAGTTGGGAAAAGGTGAAGCTTGCTTCTTTCAACAACGGGAAAAGAATACTTCGATTCAGCGTCGTACGGACTTTCAAAGGTGAAAAGGGAGATACCCTTTTCTTTGTTCATGGATGATACGGTTAAGTAATATTCCAACGACTTTTCGATGTCTTCATAATTGAATTGAAGAATGCGAAATTGAATTTCATTTTCATCTTCGTGCTCGATAGCCACAATCGGCGAGCCTTCCGGACCATCATAATACAAGTGCACAAAGGCAGAGTCGTTGAATACCCATGCCGATTCGAAAATGCCATCGCATGGATCGTAGTAAACGAGTTTGCCTTGATAAACGTTCAAAGGCAAATAGGTTTCATTCAAATTGAAATTGAATTTTCTGAATGCAGGAACTGGCGGATAATAAATGCTGTCCGAGGATGTCCATACATCGCTCACTTGCAGTTTACCCGGAGGCAGCATATAAATGGCATGTCCATTTTCCCAATTTTGAATGAAGAGGGTATCAGTTTGCGCGTTCAAAGAGGCCATCAGATTGCTCAAAAGAATTATAATCAAGAAAAGTTTTTTCATTGAAAGAGTTCTTGAATGCTAGTTCCCGAGTCAACATTTCTGGAAGCGAGTCCAAAGGAAACTCCAACGCGAATTCCATATTGCTCATTTGTGCTGGTTTGCTTGTATCTGTAATAAAGTCCAACCATAGGTGTAATGTAAGAGGGAATGTGAGATTTGAGTTTGTAATGAATGCGCGCCACAGCACTGCAACTCATGCCAATATATTCCTGTGTGAAATCACCAGCCGAAAAATAGTCCATACCCAACGGGTTCAATGAAAGGTGAAGCGCTTGTCCATCTGGTCCCATGTACATTCCAACTCCTTCGGGAATGGCAAGGCAGATGAGTCCTAACGTTGCAATTCCGGGATAATCGCCATTTAAGGCTAAAAGATATGTTCCCAAAAGAGTCGATACGGATGAATGAAATACGAAGCTCTTGTCTTTGCTTAATCCAAGTTTGAAGCTATAGTTGAGGGTGAAACGATCTCCGAAAGGAGCGTAAATATCTGTTCCAATGGAATAAACGCTCGATTTGTTATATGTCAAGTTTTCAAACGTAATTCCTCCATACATATCTTTTTGGCTAGAAGCAGCGGTAGTCACAAGGGAAAGCGTTCCAATAAGAATAAGAAATTTGAAAAACTTCATTCTTCAAAAATACACGAATGAATAGATAATCTCATTAACTTGCATACCAAATTAAATTTCAATGAAACGTAAACATATTGTACTTCTTGGAGCGAGCTTATTGGTATTGAGTTCGAACGCAATGGATCAAGGGGATAAAAAGAAGAAACCAAAAGACGAATCAAAAAAATCTACGGTTGTACTAACCAATGAAAACGATAGTTTGTCCTATGCCATTGGTGTAAGCATCGCGAACAACATCGCGACTAGCGGTATCGAAGGTTTGAATGAAAGCATCATGGGGCAAGCAGTGTTGGATCACGCAAACAAAGCGAATATCCTTCCGAACGAAATGGTAGATCCATATGTTCAAGGAATTTTAGCAAAAAGAGAATCAGAAAAAGCATCAAAAACAATGGAAAAAGAAACAACATTTTTAACAGAGAACGGACAGAAGCAAGGTGTTATGACAACCCCTTCAGGTCTTCAGTACAAGGTTATTCGTGAAGGAATTGGTTTATCTCCGGATGACAACGACACCATTGTAGTTCACTACAAAGGTTCATTGGTAGATGGAAAGGTTTTCGATAGCTCATATGAGAGAAATGAGCCGATTACAATTACAGCAGGACAGGTAATTCCAGGATGGGGAGAAGGGTTGAAGTTGATGAAGGCTGGTGGACAATATGAATTGTACATTCCGCAGAACTTAGCTTACGGCGAGCAAGGTGCAGGTGGAGTAATTCCTCCGTTTGCCACACTTATTTTCGAAATGGAAATTGTAGAAATTAAACCAGCGAACTAAGAATTATGAAACGTTTAGCTATTTGCTTTGCATTGATTGCTTTGTCAACAGCAACTTTTGCTCAAAAGAAAAAAGAGAAGTCGGGTACTAAAGCTATGCTTACCCATGAGGATAGTTTGTCTTATGCATTTGGACTTTCTGTTATGGAAAATGCGAAGAGCGCTGGATTCGAAAACATGTCAGATGAATTAATCATGCAAGCGATTATTGATAGCAAAGCGGGTGCTTCCAAATTGGACAAAGACAAAGCAACAGGTATCATCAATGCCGAAGTTCGTAAAAATTCACAGAAGAAAAACGACATGAATAAAAAGCGAGGAGAGGATTATCTTGTTGTGAATGGCAAAAAGACAGGGGTTCAAACAACTTCAACGGGATTGCAGTATAAATCCAATGTTGAAGGAACAGGAATAGCTCCTGATAAAAACGATAAGGTTACTGTTCACTACCATGGAACCACCATTGACGGTGTGGTTTTCGACAGTTCTGTTGATCGCGGGAAGCCCGCAACATTCGGATTGAATCAGGTTATACCCGGTTGGACAGAAGGACTTCAATTGATGAAGGAAGGTTCAAAATTCACTTTCTATATTCCTCAAGGTATTGCCTATGGTTCAAGAGCCCAAGGGAAAATTGAAGCATTTTCCACCTTGATTTTTGAAGTAGAATTGATTAAAGTCGAAAAAATCGATTGATTATATCTGATTGAATAATATGAACAGCACTGATTGAGTGCTGTTTTTTTTTGTTTGTGCGTGAAATCAAATTGTATTATCAAAATATATAATCATATTGCTTTGCCTTAAACGATAGCAATAGCAACTTGTATTATATCTTTGCAGTCTTAAATTGACATACTTAATTAGAGCTGTGAAAAAAACAATACTTTCTATTCTATTTTTTTCTTACACTTCAATCACACTTTTGGCACAAGTGGATTGTCAGAGCGCTGCGCCTTTTTGCACATCGACAGGGGTTTCTTATCCGGCAGGAGTTGATAACGGTTTTGCTGCAGTTGGCCCCGATTATCAATGTTTGGGTGACCAACCAAATCCTGCTTGGTATTACCTGAACATTTCTCAAGCTGGAAATATTAATATCACCCTTACAAACAGTGCGGATGTCGATGTAGACTTTATTTGTTGGGGACCGTTTAACTCAATTACCTGTAATAACGGTCAATTAACGAGTAATCAAGATCCATTTTGTGGTGGTTTTTTCTCTAGTTATCCATGTGGAAATACGGTGGATTGTAGTTTTAATGCACAATCAACGGAAGTTGTAAATATAACAGGTGCTCAAGTTGGGCAGTGGTATATGCTTATGGTTACGAACTATTCGAATCTGCCTACAGACATCACTGCTACGCAAACAGGCGGCTCCGGAGCAACGAACTGCGCAATTCTATGTACTTTCAACGGTATTACAGCCAATCCAACCGCGTGCAACCAAGCAACTCAGCAATACAGCGTAAGTGGAAGCATTTCAGTAATCAATCCTCCTTCAACAGGAACTTTAACCATCACGAATTCATGCGGCGGCGCGCCTATGGTTATGAATCCGCCGTTTGCATCAAGCATACCCTATACATTTTCAAATTTAGCTGCGAATGGATCTGCTTGCACAGTAACAGCGACATTTTCAGCCGACCCAACTTGCACGGGAACTGTGAACTACAATGCTCCTGCTCCTTGTGCAGTTTCTCCCTGCAACATTGATTATTTCGAAGCGAATTTTGGAGCATGTGATCCGGCGAACAATGCCTATGACATTACAGGACAAGTTCAATTTTCAAATGCGCCTGCAACTGGACAGTTGATCGTGGAAACATGCAATGGGCAGCAAGCCGTTTTCAATGCGCCTTTCGCGTCACCAATAAACTATTCTATTCTTGATGTGACATCAGATGGTTTAGCTTGTGATGCTACAGTCTACTTTACAACAACTCCAACTTGTACGAATACGATCGCTTATACTGCTCCTGCTGCATGTGGTTGTTTTGTGAGTGCTGGCACCTATGTGACTTCAACAACTGGAGATACAAACTCGCCAAACTACTTGTGCTTCAACGATCAATTCAGTATTACTTCCAATAACGATTTTATTTTTTCTGGAGATGCCTTCGATAACACAATAATTTACAATCCTGCTATTTGGTATCTGGTATACTCTTGTCCGCCAACAACAGTTCAAGGCGATTATGTTGAAACAGATCCTTGCCTAGTCGAATTAGTGTCTTCACAGGATATTGTAGATTTGAATGATGGTAGTTTTTTAGCGCAGTTCCCTGCAGGAACTTTTACAAACAACACCGTCTATTTCACTCCAATTACAATGTATGATGAGACAACAAATACATATTCATTTACTAATTTTGCAGGTTTATGTTATGATTTAGGTCCTACATTTACCTATACTTATTTGCCTGAAATTATAGAAGGAACCTCAACACAGAACTGCGTTGGACAGACACTAACCGTTGGATTTTCGGGTGGTGCTCCAGAATTGTTAGGGACTTCATTTACTGCAACCAACCTTTCTCCCGCTAACGCCTTCTTCGTTGATGATGTGGCACCGAATAATGGAACCATTGTCATTGGCGGATTGTTAGATGGGGATATTGTTAGCTATACAATTGAAGACCAATACGGATGTCCATACCTATATACAGCGGCTCCTTTTGTTGGTCCGGCAATTCCAACCTTTACCAATCAGAATCCATTGTGCGTTGCCGATGCTCCTGTGCAATTGAGTGCTACTCCAGCCGGCGGAACATGGTCGGGAATTGGTGTTTCTGCGTCAGGATTATTCAATCCGACAACAGCAGGTGTTGGACCTGAAGTAGTCTCATACACACCCGCTGGATGTGCTCTTACAGGTACTTTAACAATAACTGTTTTCGGTCCATTGGATGCTACAATTGTAAATCCTGGATCTTTATGCAGTGACGCTAATCCAATAACATTAACAGCCGCTAGTCCAGGTGGGACATGGAGCGGTTTGGGGATTACCAATTCTACAACGGGTGCGTTTAGCCCAACTGCAGCAGGTGTTTTAACAACGACGATTACATACACGATAGCTGGAAACTGCGGAGACACCGATACACAAACCATAACTGTAAATCCATTGCCTGTTGTTTCGTTTACGGCTGATGTAACCTCGGGCTGTGCACCATTGAGTGTGACTTTAACAAATACAAGTATTCCAGTGGGTAACGGATGCGCTTGGTGGGTAGATGGTGTTCCAAGTGGAAACAATTGCGCTTCGTTGAATTACACGTTTAACTCACAAGGTTGTTATGATATTCAGTTGTCTACTACAGATGGAAATGGCTGTAGCAGCAATTCGTCAATAGCAGATTACATCTGTGTTTCGCAGCAACCGGTATCTAGTTTTAGTTGGTCGCCTATTTCTCCGAATGTGGGAAACACGACCGTTCAGTTTATCAATTATTCTTTAGGCGCAGTGTCGTACGATTGGACTTTTATGGATATGTATTATTTGAGCGCTTCAGACCCTGTGTTCACATTCCCAAATGAGGCTCCGGGCGAATACAACGTATGCTTGTTGGTAACGAACGCATATGGTTGCACCGATTTAAGCTGTGGTACGGTGGTTGTGAATGATCAGTTTAATATTTATGTTCCGAATTGTTTCACACCAAATACTGATGGAAGAAATGAATTATTCAAACCATCAATTAGAGGAGAGTCTTTGATTCAGACTTATGAATTCAAAATATTCAATCGTTGGGGCGATGTGTTATTCGAAACGAATGACATAAATGAAGGATGGTACGGAGAAGTAGACGCAGGAGAATATTATGCTATTGATGCAGTGTATTCTTGGCTCATTAAAATCGTACCGAAGAACGGTCAAGAGCCTTTCGAGCAGACTGGACACGTGACTGTTATTCGATAGTCACGGATCAATCCATTTCGCGGACTTATCCTGAAAGGACTTATCCGCTTTGCGGACTTATCCCGAAGGGAGTTAGATGTATTTCGCTAAAAACTTATTATGCTCGTGACGTAGATCGTTGATAGTAGTCTCCAATGTTGTGTAGCGATCGCGAAGAACATCATGTTCAGCAAGTGTTGATGCGTTAATATGCTGAGCCATTTCTTGCGTTTCGTGACTAACTTTTTTTCCGAAGGATCCTAAGTCGTGAGCCAAATGATCGATGTTTTCACGCTGAACAATAAACTGATTTTGGAAGTGCTCGACATTGGGTTTTAAATCGGCTTTCGAATCGTACATTCCGGAAACATCTGAAAGACGGTGCGTGTGAATTTGCAATTCTTGTTTGTAAAACTCCAATCCGCGAAGCCAATCGTTTTGTTCGTTGTTCATTCTTGAAATGTGGAGGGTGCTGTGTGTTGACATAGTGTTGGTTTTTATTATTGACCAAATTTCACTTGATTCACCAAGGTCTTCCATGACGGAAGTCAAGAGCTACGCTGAATGATATCAAATTGGGCACGAGAATTAATGATTCTTTAACACGGTTTTATACATCAACAGGGCGTACTTTCGCCTTTGCAATATTTGTCAATGGGAAACAGTTTGGGAAAAAAAATAGGTTCGCTTTTAGTGCTTGTAATTTTATCGTTTTCAGCGAATGCCCAATGCATTGTGATTAATGAGGTTGTGGTAAATGCCGCTGGTGGTTGCGACGGTGGCTGCACCCCAAGCACAGCCGAATGGTTAGAGCTTTACAACACCTGCAACACACCGCAAGATATTTCATGTTTTGTTTTAACCGATGGAGATTTCGCAGTTACTTTTCCCGTGGGTACCATTATTCAACCGTATGGTTTTTTTGTTGTGGGATCTGCCAATTCAGGTACTTCAATAAATCTCGATTTGGGTACTTGTGGTTGCACCTCCGGTCCAGTATCTGAGGTTGGGATTTTTACAAATAGTGGTGAGCAATTGGTTTTTGCCAATCCGTCAGGAATCATTTTAGATGGTTTGTATTGGGGAGGTGGGCAATTCGCGCAGACACCTTCAATTACAACGGCAAATACAGTTGGTTGTCCAGATGTAACCATTAATCTTTCAGCTAGCGACCCTGCGCTTGGTTCAGTAAGCGGACAATCGAACAACGACGGAGAGTCGATTTACAGAGAATGCGACGGAAGTAATGTATGGATATCTGGAGGGAATGTTCCAACTCCTGGGACATCGAACTCTCAATTAATTCCAATATTTTCAACACCAACAATTGTCCAGCCTGCTTGCGGTACGATCGCTTCTATTAGTGTTGCTGTTTCAGGTGGAGTTGGTCCGTTTATTTATGAATGGATTGGCACAACGAATACCACTCCGAGTATTGACAACCTGCAACCTGGAATTTATACCGTGGCTATTACAGACCAGGGGCAATGCGCAACTCCGCAGTTGTTCACATACAACATTGTAGCTTCTCCTACAGATCCTGTTTTGACTTTAACTCCTACTTCAAATTCTATTTGTGTTGGTGAATCAATTACAATCGTTGCTAGCGGAAGTGATAATTATTTGTGGAACGCTGATCAAACGTTGAATACCAACATTGGAGCGACAGTTATTGCAACACCTACAATAACCACAACCTACTTTGGGAACTCTTCAATCAACGGATGTTCGCAAACCGCGAGTGTTACAATCGTCGTTTCTGAATACCCTTCATCTTCGGTGAACTCGAGTTCTCCTTTGTGTGAAGGAAGCGTTTTGAATCTAACCGCAGCTCCTGTTGCAGGAGCGAACTATTTATGGAGCGGTCCGAATATTTTTACGTCACTTACTCAAAATGCTACGGTTGTTTCAGCCACCCCTCTGGCTGCCGGAACTTACACATGCTTGGTCGCAATAGGTAACTGCGTTTCAACTTATACAACCGATGTAATTGTCGATGCAGCCATACCTTCAACAATAGATCCTGCAGGACCCTTTTGTATTTCAGACGCTGCATTCGATTTGAGCTCTCCGAATGAGCCGGGCTTATGGAGTGGATTGGGAATTACAAATGCGACTTCAGGTTTGTTTCTGCCAAGTGCGGCGGGAGGAAATGTGAGTACTCTTATTTCGTTCGACAGCGATAGCTATTGCACTTCACCTTCCACCTTGAGTATATCTGTTGTCGCGTCATTAGATGCTTCTATTTTGGCACAAGTTCCTTTGTGTGTGAATGGAAATCCTGTCCAACTGCAAGTTGCCAATGCCGGCGGAACATGGAGCGGGAACGCGGTTAATTCAAGTGGAATGGTAAGTCCAGGGGCTCTTGGAGTTGGGACTTTTCAAGCGATTTATACTATCGCAGGAAGTTGCGGCGGAGCCGATACTTTGAGTATTCAAGTGGTTCCGCTTCCACAATTTAATTTTACTTCGAACATAATAACAGGATGTGCTCCGTTGAATGTGCAATTCAATAGTTCATCTGCTTCAGCACTGTCGAGTTGCGTTTGGAGCATCGATGGTCAGAATGTCGGAAATGGATGTGGAATTTTTAATTACAATTTTCAATCTGCTGGATGTTTCAATGTTGCATTAACATCAACTGACGGAAACGGTTGTGTGAATTCAGTTTCTCAAACCGATTTGGTATGTGTCGATTTGTTTCCTGTTGCTGCTTTTCAATGGAGTCCTATAACACCATCCTTGAATAATCCTTTGGTTGAATTCACGAATCTGTCTTTAGGAAATACCACCAATCAATGGAATGTAAACGGTGAATTGTCTGGCAATGCAGATACCCAATATTCTTTTTCTGAGACCATAGGAAGTTCGT
>JBILTF010000046.1:0-17590 GCA_044371675.1 Flavobacteriales bacterium | reverse complement strand
CATAAACGGCACTTTCTACAACTCCTAAAACGTTGGGACCGGTAATGGTAGTTGTTACCAAATAACTTCCAGGAGCCGGGTAGAAATGATTTGGATAAGGTGACATGTTTATTAAGGTGCCCGATGTGGATCCTCCACCACTGTGAGAGCTCGTTATTCCATCTCCCCAATCAATTATTGCAGTGAATTGAAATCCGGTGAAATTTGTTCCATTAATGACTTGCACAATTTCTCCCGGCATGCCGCCGGAGGTTGGAGCTGTCAGAGCCGAAAAGGTCATGTAAATATTTCCCTCACACATTGGGCTAGCGATTTGATTGCTTTGAGGAGTCAATCCGGTAATTTGAAACTGAGCAAATGCACCCAATGAAAGTGAACTTAATAATACAAGTAATAGGTAACGCATGGTTGAAAGGTTTTTTTGAAAGACTAAAGTTATTCCGTTTTGGTTGCCTGTCCAATTCTCCAACGCAATCCAACGTAGTAATTCGCTCCGAACATAGGTCCGTATACTTGAGACGCATCGAAGAATTCAGAAGAAGGATTTTCACTCAGATGAATCGGATGATGAATCATGTATCCAGTTAAGTTTTCTCCACCAGCATAAAACTCCAAGTTCTCTTTCGCGAAGAACGAAACTTGTGCATTCAAAGTCCAATAAGCAGGACTATAAATGTTACTTGCAACAATGTAGTCCGATTGATTCGCTAAACGCTGTGAACCGAGCCAGCGGGCTGTGAAATCGAAATTCCATTTTTGCGATTTTGCATTTTCTTTCGTAGCGTAGGCGAGGTTTATAAAGACGCGGTGCTTCGCCACAAGCGGACGTTCTTTCAAACCTTCGGTGTATGTGGTTTGCGCGTCTAACCAACGGTAAGCCAAACGAATTTCGCTTCGCTTGATTGGACTGAATGTGAAGTCGGTTTGAACCGCATTCGCGAAACTTTTTCCAGATAAATTATACAAAGAAAAAGTTCCTGCTGTTTCGTAATCTGCCACGAGTTGGTTTTTGAAGTTGGTGTGAAAGGCATCGACTGTAAATGTCGCTGTGCGGTGAAACAACTTCGTGCTGTGAACCAACACAATTCCACTGTTCACGGCTTCTTCCATTTCAAAACCGAATGGATATTCGGTCGTTGCATTCGCAGGTAAATTCCACACTCTATTTCCCGCTAGGGCAGATAGATGATCGACCACCATTTGCGGCGAACGAAACGCTTTTCCAGAACTTATTTTAATGTTCGTCTTTTCGGTAATGGAATAACGTCCATGAATGCGCGGAGTGAAGAGCATTCCGTATAAGTTGTTATAGTCTTCACGCAATCCCGCAACGATTTGTAGTCTTTCCGATGGACTCGTATTCAATTCTGCGAAGGCTCCGCAGCTTGTTTCTACACGATTCAAATTTCCAACAAAAGAAGTAAGTGATTCGCGGTAGTCGTCTGCTGTAGCAGATGCGCCAAGGGTGATGTTGTATCCTTCTGCAAGTTCATTCGCGAACATCAAATTCACACGAGCACTTTTCTGAACGCCATCGTAGATGCGGGTTCCGTAGAGTCCACGTTGCTTATTGTAGCCGATGCTAATCTGACTTCCTATGCTTTTATGTCCGTGTTCATCGAACATATAACCGTTCTTGGTGGTGAATTCAGCATGCTCCGTTTTCGAGTTTGAAATCCAAGGCGTGAACGGTACGACTCCTTGGTTGCGGTAGTAATTGATTTGTCCGCTCTCGGTATTGAATTGCCCGTAAGACAATCCAAATTCGCTACGCAAACCTTTTGCGCCAGTGTATTGCCAGGCGTTGCGAAGGAGGTAGTTTTTCACCAGCGGATTATCGAGGAATCCATCGTTATTCGTGTCGTATAATTTCTGCGCAGATGAACCGTGAGCTTGCAGTTGGTAGTTCCATTTTTCACCAATGGTCTGATTCGAAAGTATGTTCGTTTCGTAGCGTCCTGCCGAACTCGCATACATATTCAAGAACAAACTTTCTTTCATGGTAGCCGCTTTATGCGCCACATTTATTTGTCCGGTAACGCCTTCATAACCATGCACAAGAGACCCTGCGCCTTTCGCGATGGAGATGGAATTGATCCACGGTCCAGGAAGGAAACTTAATCCCAATGTGCTTGAAATTCCGCGCACAGCGGGCATGTTATCGAAAAGTATTTGGGTGTACTTTCCATCTAAACCCAACATTTTAATTTGACGTGTTCCTGTGATTCCATCGGTAAACGATGCATCTACCGAACCGTTGGTTTCGAAGCTTTCCGAAAGGCTGCAGCACGCTGCTTTGCACAATTCCTTTTCGTTCATGACTTGAAACGTCTGCGGATCTTTTCCGTTGATGTGCGTTCCTCCGTCGTGTTCGTCGATGTGAATGGTGCCTAGCGTGTTGTTCTCTCTCAGATTGAATTTCACTTCTCTGATCGTACCCAACCCTGGATCAATAAAAAGCGAATCGCTAAAGTGTCCAGTAGACGTGACCATGAGCCATTTCGCTTCCTTTGGAATACCAATAGAAAATTCTCCTTCTGAGTTGGTAACAGTGCCGAGTTGTGTTCCCTTGTAATAAACAAGAGCGTATGCCGGATTCCCAGCATCGTCTAACACAACTCCTTTGACCTGCGCATTTCCAATAGTAACTATTGAAAAAAAAGCGATGAGTGCAAGTATGTATTTCATGGATTACTTGTGTGGGGCCATGCTTCTGTACTTGCAGCATCCGTGAACGCGACTGTACTGCGCATCGGTTGCGTTCGACTTCTCGGTGTCGTATCCAGCGGCATTGATCAGCGAATGAATTTTATCAAGCGTAATTTTCGTTGGATTAAAAGTAATTTCTAATCGATGCATGGTCAGGTTGTAATCATAAGCGACAACACCTTTCACATCAACTGCTTTTTCAATGGTGGTTTCGCACATACCGCACGCACCGGCTACCCAGAAATTTGCAGTTGTGTTTTTTGTTTTTTGCGCAAACGCGCTGAATGAAAGCATGCATAAAGCAAGCACAATTATGTTTTTCATTTGAAATAAGATTTTTGATTTTTTTCTACATCGCTTTTAAAGCGTCATCCACGAAGTGGTCATCACAACGTGTTGCGTCATCCGCTTTGCGGTCATCGGCTTCGCCGTTCAATTTTCTGCAACAGAAAAGTGAATACCGCTCAAAGACTATCGGGACGAATGATTTAGGTTGAAGATCGGCCGATTGGCAATTTCCTTCAACATAAAATAAAAAATAAGTAGCTTCAGGTGTAGCGGCAAATAATTGCGGAACAGAAGGAGATGCGCATTGCTCGTGTTCGCTTTCGTATTGAAGGGCGATAAGCACATCTTCCGAGCAGCCTTCGGAATGGCAACAACCTTTGTGATCGGAGTGAGAATCGTCGTGATGCTCGTCGCCGAATTCGAAGAAATGAATGGCTTGTAATTTTCCACAACAGAAGTGCAGCTTGGCTTCCAGACCGAAAGACATTAAGCTGTATAGGCCCAAGATAAATATCAGGGTGAGCTTCCGCATATTTCAAAGGTAAAACATCTATTGATGTATTTGCACGTTGTACCTTTGCAATCTAAAATAAAAGAATCAATGAGCAATTCTATGGATATGTCAGACGTGTTCGTGAAACTGGGAATTCAAGCAGAGAATTTGGGAACCAGCACGGGACAAAACTTTTTTTCAAACGGTGATTTGTTTGCGTCGTTTTCTCCAGTTGATGGAAAAGAGATTGCAAAGGTGCAGGCTACCACGGCAGATGATTACAATCGTGTGGTAGAGGCTGCGCAAGAAGCATACAAAACATGGCGCTTAATGCCGGGTCCAAAGCGTGGCGAAATTGTTCGTCAGTTTGGAAATCGCCTTCGCGATTACAAACAAGAGTTGGGCATGTTGGTGAGCTATGAAATGGGCAAGAGCTTGCAAGAAGGTTTGGGTGAAGTGCAAGAGATGATTGACATCTGCGATTTCGCGGTTGGATTGTCGCGTCAGCTATACGGATTAACCATGCATAGCGAACGTCCGGGCCACCGCATGTATGAGCAGTGGCATCCGCTTGGAATCGTTGGAATCATTTCAGCGTTTAATTTCCCAGTAGCAGTATGGGCTTGGAACAGTGCATTGGCTTGGATTTGCGGAGACGTATGTATTTGGAAAGGATCTGAAAAAGCACCGCTTTGTGCAATCGCTTGTCAAAATATTTGGAATGAAATTGCTTCTGAAAACAATTTGCCGGAAGGAATTTCGAGCATTGTTTCGGGCGATGTGAAAGTGGGTGAGATGATGACTGTTGATACTCGTGTTCCGTTAATTTCAGCAACAGGAAGCACCCGCATGGGTCGCATTGTTGGAGCGAAAGTAGCAGAGCGTTTCGGAAAGTCTTTGTTGGAATTAGGTGGAAACAACGCCATTATTGTAACAGAGAATGCCGATCTTAAAATGACCATTATTGGCGCGGTGTTCGGTGCAGTTGGAACTGCCGGTCAGCGTTGTACTTCAACCCGTCGCTTAATTATTCACGAAAGTGTTTACAATGAAGTGAAGGAGAAGTTGGTTACGGCTTACGGACAGATTCGCATTGGAGATCCATTGGATTCGAACAACCACGTTGGACCGTTGATCGACACGCTTGCTGTAGATACGTATTTGAAGGCTATTGAGAAAGCGAAGTCAGAAGGTGCGAACTTCATTGTTGAAGGTGGCGTTGTAACCGGAGAAGGATTTGAGAGCGGATGCTACGTGAAGCCGTGTATTGCAGAAGTGAAGGACAGCAGCTTGGAAATTGTTCAGCACGAAACGTTTGCTCCGATTTTATACATCATGAAGTACAAAGAATTGGACGAAGCCATTGCTATGCAAAACGGTGTTGTTCAAGGATTGTCGAGTGCAATTATGACGACAAACATGCGTGAAGCAGAGCGTTTCTTAAGTTGCGAAGGTTCAGACTGCGGAATTGCAAACGTGAACATCGGAACCAGCGGTGCTGAGATTGGTGGTGCGTTCGGTGGAGAGAAAGAGACGGGTGGTGGACGCGAGAGCGGATCTGATGCGTGGAGAAATTACATGCGCAGACAAACCAACACCATTAACTATTCTACCTCTTTGCCATTGGCTCAAGGAATTAAATTCGATTTCTAATGAAGACTTGGATGCTCTTGTTTTTCGCTGCTTTCAGCGGAACTGTTTTCTCACAATCGCATCTGATTGTGTTTAAGATTGAAGACAAAAGTATCCCTTGTCGCATTGAATTAAAGACCGATGTTCAGTGGGAAATAGTGAATGGCGTAGAGCGCATTCCAATTGAAATTAAATGGGGAAAAGACTCGACCTTCAAGTCGAGTCTTCCTCTTTTCAACACCTATTTTGAAGGAAAGAAGGAAAAGGGAATTCTTACTGGAGAGTGGGTAGATTCAACGCGTACTGGCGATTATCGCATTCCGTTTCAAATTATAGGAAACAAGGTGCGTGAGTTCGACACGAAGGTGCATATGCCTGTTCACGCGAAGTACAAAATTGTTTTTGCAGACGACTCCGTTCCTGCCATTCTAGATATGGCTGCTGTTCGAGAAGAGTTCGTTGTTTACGGAACTGTATTGACCGAAACCGGCGACTACCGCTATTTACAGGGTGAACCCTTTGAGAATAACCGCTTCTATTTATCGGCATTCGACGGGACGCATTTGTTCTATTTAGCCGGTCAATTGGTAGACAATAAGATTGAAGGAATCTTCATGAGTGGAAAGCATTACTTGGCGAAGTTCACAGGTGAAGCTGATGCAACTTTTGAATTGCGAAAAGCAGATGAGTTGACGTGGATGAAGAATCCGAAGGAGACGCTTGAACTGAAACTAAGTGTGGACACAAAAACCGAACGATCATTCGGTGAGAAAGATTGGAAGGGGAAAGTCACCTTGGTTCAGATTATGGGAACTTGGTGTCCGAATTGCACCGACGAATCACGATTCGTGAAGTCGATGTATGAAAAGTACCATGCGCAAGGATTGGAAGTGGTTCCGGTTTCATTCGAACGCGGAACCGATAAGCAAGTGGCGTTTACACGCATTAATTCTCAAGCCAAGCAAATGGCCTTGCCATATCCTGTTTACCTCGGTAGTGGGGCTGATTCGCCGCAGAAGGCTGCTGCAATAGTTTTTGCGCAATTGAATCACGTAATGTCTTTTCCAACGTTGATCTTGATTGGTAAAGATGGAGAGGTTAAGAAGGTGTGGACGGGGTTTTATGGTCCAGGTACAGGAGTGCATTACACCGAGCACACGAAGGAGATTGAAAATGCTCTTGTATTATTTCTGAATCAGAAATAATTTCTTCAAAGATTGACCATTCGAATTAGAGCATTCAACGAAGTACATACCGTTGGTCCAGTCGGAGCAAGGAATATGTGTGGTGCGATCTTGAGAGGATTCAGAATAAATAAGTCTTCCGTCTAGAGCGAAAATCTTACACGTGAAGGTGGGAGAGAGAAAAGGATTTTCAACGTTGAATACGTTGTTTGCAGGATTTGGATAACAATTGATTTCTTGAGCGGTTTCTTCTTCTACACCAATGGTGTTTTGCTGATAAACGCGGATGTAATCTACTTTCATTTCAGCTGGGAATACAGTAGATGCATTCGGATTTCCAGGCCAGTTTCCACCTACAGCAAGATTTAAGATGAAGAAGAAATCGTTGTGAAATTCTTCAGTCCCGCCGGTATTATTTAAGATGTTTTGCGTGTAGTAGATATTTCCATCTACATAAAAACGAATGGAAGAGGGATTCCAAATAATGGAATAAACATGATATTCTTCAACGTTCGTGTAGTATTGACCACCGACGTATACGTGTCCGTTGTTGTTGTAGTGAACGGTGCCATTGATGTAGGCGTTGTTGTTCACGTGTTCCATAATGTCAATTTCGCCACATTGCGGCCAACTAACGGAACCAATGTTTTGTCCGAGCATCCAGAATGCCGGCCATAAGCCTTGTCCAGCAGGAGCTTTCAAACGACCTTCTACCTTTCCATATTGAAAAGAGAATTTGTCCTTGGTTACAAGACGAGCTGATGAATAATTACTGGTGTTGATGACTTGCTCTTTGGCAAGGATGTGAAGCTCGCTGTTGCTAACGAAGCTGTTGTTGGTGCTGGCTGTGTAGTATTGAAGTTCGTTGTTTCCCCAACCCCAATCGCCGGTACCTAATTCATGTGTCCATTTGGTATTGTCAATGGTCGTTCCATTGAACTCATCGGACCAGATAAGATTCCATGTTTGTCCTTGCGCGTGGCCGAAGCCACACGCAAAGACGAACAATAGAAATCTAAACTTCATTAGTTGATAATAACGGTCTCGCGAACGCTATTGAAGTTGTTTGAAACTCTGATTTGGTAAGCACCTTTAGATAGGTTTTCCAAATTGATTTCAGTATTTGATTGGAACACTTTCATGTCTTGAACTTTTCTTCCTGAAAGGTCGAATACTTCAACGTTATATGGAAGAGCCAAGTTGCTGTTGATGCGAATGTTTCCGTTTGAAGGGTTCGGATAAACTGAAAGAGTGTTTGAAGTTTCGTCTACGAAATCAATACATAATTCACAGCTTTCCCAACATACAGCAGGAAGTGTTTCAGCGTCGGTAACCGTGATCGTACGGTTTATGAAATTTCCAGTAGTGATAGTACAAGTAGAACCATCAACTAGGTTTTCTTCTGCATTCCAAGAATCTAACGCAAATTTGTATTCGTATGTATCAGGAATCAATGGAATAGTAAGTTCCCATTTATTGTCTCCGTTAGCATCTGACATTGGAGCACAATTTTGACACCATGCGTTGAACGTGCCGCCTACATGAGGAGTGGTGAAAGAACCAATATATTGGGCCATGTCTAATTGGAAGGTTACATTTACGGGCGTTGCTGTGCTACCACATTCTGAACAACTTCCCCAACAAACGACAGGCAATGTACTTGCGGCAGAAACTGCTAGAGTGCGATTAGTGTAAATACCAGTTGTCAAAGTGCAAGGAGAACCAGGTGTTAGGTTTTCGTCTCCTGCCCAATTGTCGTAGGCGAATTTATATTCGTAGTCTCCGGCTTCAAGGTTTAAAGTTGTCTCCCAAATACCGTCGCTGTTGGCATCTGTCAGTGGGTGACAGGTTCCACAAAAATCGTCAAGAGAAATATTTACTGTTGGAGTTGTAAATCCTGTAACATTTTGCATGTCTACTTGGAATGTAATGGGGTAGGTCACCGGCGCTTGATTACATGCTAGACAAGATCCAAAACACACTGTAGCAATAGTTAAATCAGATGTTACAGCTAAAGCGCGATTTGTATATCCGAAGTTGGTTACGGTACATGAAGACCCAGGAGTCAAGGATTCAAATATTGACCCTGGCCCAGCACCGGATGCAAACTTATACTCATAAGTTCCAGCAGCAAGTGGAATAGTAATTTCCCAAATTCCGTCAGCATTTGCATCGGTCATAGCATTGCAGCCGTTGCACCAGTCATTAAATGTCCCATTCAATGAAGCGTTAGAAAGGCCACTGTTATTCATGTCTACTTGGAAAGTTACGTTATACGTAACAGGGTAAGTACAAGAACCGTCGTCTTCTGTAGCTGCTGCGTTGTAGTTAAAAGCAGTTGGGTCAGTACATCCAGCGATAACTACTGGAGTATAACAATTCAATTCAATATTGTCAACCAATAAAGTTCCACCAGCTCCAAGGGATGCTCCAGCAGCCATGTTGAAATGCATGCGGAAATTAGAACCAGCACTAACAGTATTGAAGATGTATGAATAGTGTGTCCATGTATTTTCATTGATTCCAGCAGTTTCAAGGTTGTTATTATTTACAACACCAGCGCCTGGGATTTCAGTTTGAAGTTGTAAGGCAGCTCCAACAAGGGCTCCAACAGATTTAACGTCAAATTCAAGTTGTACCGTTGAGTTTCCGTTGTAGTTAACCGCGTTGTTTAGGTATTGGAAGATGTATGCTTTTCCGATAGCAGTTGAAGTGTTAGAACCACTGATACGCAATGCACCTGTAGCGTCCCAAGTCATACTCGCTTCTGGAAGAATCGCATCTGCAACAGTTGACCAATTTGCAAGTGATCCTGCGTCATCGAAAGCAAGGGTTAATAGATCGCAAGGATCAGCAACAACACCATCACATGCAGAGCATTTTCCGAAGGTGTCGTCGGTTGTGGTACCTACTACAATTCGTCTGTTTGCGTAGCTTGAGTAATCTGTAATTGGTGCACAAGTCCCACCGTTTTGCATATCGTCTATAAGGTTCTCTTGGACCCCGGTTTCAACCAAGTATTTATACTCAACGTTTCCAGCTAGGAAGTTAAGTGTACCATTGAAGATTCCGTCGGCGTTAACATCAGTAAGAATGTTGTCCGTGCCTGGTCCGCACCAATTGCACCAAGGACCAGTGATGTATACATTGGTGAAAGGATCAGTACAGTTCATTTCTACGTTGAAAGTTGTAGCTAACAAACAAGAACCATTGTCTGAAACAGCAGCTGCGTTGTAGTTCACTGCATTTGGGTTTGTACAACCGGTTATTACTGAACAAGAAGCACAACTCCCCCAACAAACGACACTTAATGTGGTGTTCGCTGTAAGGCTAAGTTTTCTATTCGTAAATCCGCTATTTGTTACAGTACAAGGCGAGCCAGATGTAAGCATTTCTTGGCCTGTCCAATTGTCGTAGGCAAATTTATATTCGTAGTTTCCTTCAGGAATTGTGACAGTTGCTTCCCAGATGTTGTCACCGTTTGCATCACTCATAGGATTGCAGTTACCGTTAGGGCACCATTCGTTGAATGACCCTTTAACTTCGGGAGTATTAAAGCCAGTTACGTTTTCCATATCTACTTGAAAAGTAACATCGTGAGTTGGTGTTTGCACGCCACAAGCGTAGCAGCTTCCCCAACATACTGTTGGAACAGTTGTATCTGCAGTAACAGTGATAATTCTATTCGTGTTTGGACCTGTCGTTAACGTGCAAATTGAACCAGGGTCAAGGCTTTCCCAACTGTTACCTGAGTTCGCAGTGAATTTGTATTCATAGGTGCCAGCAGCAAGTGGGATAGTAATTTCCCAAACACCGTCGGCATTTGCATCAGTCATTGGCGCGCAATAGCCGCACCAGCCGTTAAAGTTACCGTTCAGGGAAGCGTTTGTTAGTCCACTGCCATTCAAGTCTACCGAAAAGGTGACATCGAAAGCAAATGCACTACTCGTCATTCCTGCAGAAAGGATAAAAAGAGTGAGTAATTTTTTAAACATAAGTTTGATTTTTAGTTGCGCTAATATACACTAATTGTTTGTTTTACAAAAAGGTGGAAATTTTTTTTTCAAAAATAAAAGGACACCGAGTTTTTGAAAAAATTGTAGTTTTTACAAGAAGCCCTGAGAATTGTCATTTAAATTGGCTGAAATTTGTTAAATGGCTATTTCAAAGAAAATTTCTAAGACGAGAATTGAACAGGACGATATCTATTCGATTCCTATTGACGAGTTTTTCAAGTCGGCTTTTTCTGTTGACTGTGTCATTTTCGGTTACCACGAAAGAGAGCTAAAGGTATTGCTAATTCAAAGAGGGACCGATCCTTTCCAAGATTATTGGGCACTTCCGGGTGACTTAGTATATCCATATGAAGATCTTGACGATTCGGCAAAACGTGTATTGAACGACCTCACTTCTCTGTCGGACGTGTCCATGAGACAAGTACACACCTTCGGAAAAGTAAATAGACATCCGCTAGGACGTGTTATAACCGTTGGGTACATAGCATTGGTTGAACTAATGGATATTAATCCGCTTCCTTCAAAATGGGCGAAGCAGACCAAGTGGCACAGCATTAAGCGAATGCCGAAATTGGCTTTCGATCACAAAGAAATTTTGAACGAAAGTTTTCGAGCTTTGAAAGATATTATAGTAGCGGAGCCGCTTTGGAGTAAGGTTCTTCCAGAAAAATTTACACTCACCGAATTCCAAGCAATTTTCGAAACAATATTGCAAAGAGAATTCGATAAGGGTAATTTCAGAAAGAAAATCAACGGATTGAAATTCTTAACACGATTGGACGAGTCGCAACAAAATGTACGTCACCGCCCGTCTAGCTTATACCGCTTCGACGCGAAACTGTTTAAGCAGTACCGCGACAAAGGGTTTGTTTTCGAGTTTTAATTCTTCTTATAACTTCACGAAACGCTGAGTGCTAGCGCCATTTGAAGTAATTACCTGCACGTGATAAATTCCTGTAGTAAGTGATTCTGTATTCACTTGCACATTGTTGTTTAACGCTATAGTCGGCAGCTCAATTCTTTTTCCTGTGTTATCTAGAATGGAAATTGATTTCACCAAGTTAGCACTTTGAATCATAAATGAATTTTGCGCCGGGTTAGGGTAAACTGAAAACTCTTCAGTCGTTTCTTCATGCACATTAATTTCTCCGCAGCTTAAACATTCTCCCCAACAAACCGTGTCCATTACAAGCGTACCTGTTACATCTAAAAATCTGTTCGTGAAACCAGAACTTGTCACTGTGCAAGGGTCTCCAACGGTAAGTAATTCTGCACTTGAAAAAGTGTCATAAGTGTACTTATATTCATATGTCCCTAAGTTTAGTGGAATATTAAGTTCCCAAATATTATCAGCGTTGCTATCGCTCATTGGGGCACAACCACCGCACCATTCGTTGAATGACCCGCTCACTTCAGCCGTAGTGAATGTTGTTCCGCTTGAACCCATGTCGACAATGAACGTAACGTAATATGGACCAGACGATTGCCCGCAAGCTTCACAACTTTCCCAACAAACGACAGGCAACGTTTCTGCAACGGAAACATTCAAAACGCGATTTGTAAAAGCACCAGTAGTCATACTGCATGAACTTCCAGGGACTAACGTTTCTTCACCAGCCCAGTCGTCGAATGAAAATTTGTATTCGTAGAATCCTGGAGCTAAAGAGATTATTAAGTCCCAAACGCCATCGCCGTCCGCATCGCTCATCGGCGCGCAGCTTCCGCACCAGCCGTTGAATGTGCCGTTAACTTCAGGCGTAGTGAATCCAGTAACACCGTTCATGTCTACTTGAAAGGTTATATCTACTTGTGCAACTGCATTCAAAGAGAAAATGGAAAAGAGTAAGAATAGAATTTTTTTCATGATCTAGTTTTTTGCTAATTTAGAGAAATTGTACTTTATACAAAAAGGTTTTAATACATTTGTTTTTATTGTATTAATGTTTTATGATTTCTTGTGTACTTTGCCGACAATTCCTTCAACTGAAACGAATTTAAAATGAAAAACAATAGCCCCATATACTTGTTCATATTCTTGGCGCTTTTCTTCAGCGCTGCAGGGGTAAATGCTCAGGCAATTCCGGTTTCATTGGTGCAAGATGAAGCCGGGGTTTGGCATATGTCGAGAAACGGAAAGGACTATGAGGTGCGCGGAGCAGGAGGAAATGTTCAACTCGATAAATTGGTTGAAATAGGCGGAAACTCTATTCGCACCTGGAGTACTGATAAGGCTCAGGAGATTTTAGACGAGGCTTATTCAAAAGGACTAACAGTGATGTTAGGACTGTGGGTGCAACATGAACGTCACGGTTTCGATTATAACGACGAAAAGAAAGTGGCTGCCCAGCTGGAAGGATTCAAAAAAGTTATTCTTCAATTCAAAGATCATCCGGCTTTACTCATGTGGGGCATCGGAAACGAAGTGGATCTGTTTTATTCGAACACCCGCGTTTGGGCTGCTATCAATGACATCGCGAAATTTATTCATGAAGTTGACCCCAATCATCCAACTTCAACAGTGACTGCCGGGTTAGATGAAAAGGAAGTGAAATTGATTCTTCGCGATGCGCCTGAGATTGATGTGTATTGCGTGAATACCTACGGCGATATTGCCGGTGTGAGAAAGAGCATTCGCAATTTCGGATGGAACGGTCCGTATATGATTACCGAATGGGGACCAAACGGACATTGGGAAGTTGCGAAAACGAAATGGGGCGCTCCTGTGGAACAAAGCAGTTCAGAAAAAGCGAAATCGTACAGAGAGCGCTTGACCAATGAAATTCAAGCCGACAAAGATTATTGTATTGGCTCTTATGTGTTCTTGTGGGGACATAAGCAAGAGACCACTTCAACGTGGTACGGATTATTTTCTGCTGAAGGAAATGCTTCTGAAGCAGTTGAAGTTCTTCAAGACATCTGGAAACCAGGAACAGTGAAAAACAGAACACCTGTTTTAGATTCTGTTTTGGTGAATGGAAAAAAGAAAGGCGAATACATTGCCTTAACAGCGGATGAAATCTACGAAGTCAGTGCTTTCGTGAAAGATGCCGATGGTGATTTATTGAAATCTTCTTGGGTGATTGTTCCCGAGAGCCGGGACATTAAATCGGGTGGTGATGCGGAAAGTGCACCAACTCCTATTGCAGGACTATTCAAAAAGAAAACTACAAGCAGCGCTAAGTTTTTCGCGCCATCTGCAGAAGGAGCTTACAGATTATTTTTTGAAACGGTAGATGGAAATGGGCACTACGCTTATACCAACGTTCCGTTTTATGTGATGCCTAGAAAAGAAGGACAAGCTCCTAAGAGAGCGGTCTCTTTCAAACCAATCGAATTTCAACCTTAACGCGAATGAAGTCTAATTTTAAATATCTGTTTTCTCTTTTAGCACTTCTATTTCTGGTTGAAGGAAATGTTGCGTTTGGACAGGTAGACAACCTTACCTCATCATACGGACTTTATCCGAAGAAGGATTCTCTAACCCCCGGAAAGATAAGTGTTTCAGGGTTCTATCGTTTTTTTGGAACCTATACTAAGCAGAACAGAGGTTACCAAAGAACAATACCAACCGATACACTTCTTCCAAGGAACTTTTTTATTGGTGACGATGAACAGCTACCTAATTTGTTGGTGAATGTTGCAGGACAGTTTTCAGACAAATCAAGTTGGGGATTCGATTTAAGAATGTTCCAATTTTTAAATGGAGTGATTAATCCTTCTTACGGCGCGCAAGTGGCCGACTCTCTTCGTCCGAGTATTCAAAAACCTTTGGGAACAGTTGCGCTAGGTGGAAATTTGGGAACCATGTTGGGAATGAATTTGTACGGTAATTTCAAAACGAAATACGGACAATGGGGCGTGCGCGTCGGTGGTATTCAATGGTTGAGTATTTCTGATTTGACGTTTGGTTCTTTCCGCGGATACAATCGTTTTATGCTGTTCGAAAGAAATCCGTGGGATCCCATGGGAAACAGTGCGGCTTCCAGATATCAGCAATATTTCGATCAAGGAAGCATAGATCAGGATTCGCGATGGGGAAATCGCGCCTTTCAAGGTGCGGTCGTTGAAGGAAAGGAATTACCTAAGAATTTTTATCTGTTAGGAATGGTTGGAAAAAGTGAAATCAATGGAGGTTTCTCTGTCGTTCCAAATTATTCTTATGGAGGAAAGCTACTTCACAAAGGAAAGAGAAATGGCTTCTTGGCATTGAATACATTCAACAGTGTAAACTACACAGATAGTCTTGCGCGCGAAGCTTTCGGCTTGAATGTAATAACGCTAGAGGGAATGACCAACATTAAAGGTCACACGTTAAAAGCGGAAATGGGTGTAGGAAAATATTACAGTCCAAGACATCAGGGAAAATGGGGCGAGGCACTTCAATTGCGTTGGTCTACACCTGTTGTTGGATCAAGGCCAATCTTGGAAGTTCACGCCTTTCGCTTAAGTCCGAGGGTGGTAAACAACACAGCTATTTTTTGGAATACAGCAACTCAGGAATATGCAGCCAATGAGATTCCTGCTGGAGGTATTGGAAGTTCTTCTCTGTTGCAGCCATTCGGAAGTTCTATGATTCGTTTGGGTCAAATGACTAACAACCGTCAAGGTTTGAACATGAATGTTCAGTGGGGAACGAAGAAATTTAAATTTAGCGGAGGCATGGGTGCTTCCTCGGAATTAGAAGCTGCAGCAGCAATCATTACATACGGTCATCCTGTGAATAGCGTAACGCGTTCGCGCTTCTGGCGTTGGCAGTATCCTGCGAATGTGGGACCTTACGGAAGATATTCAGATATCTATAGAGACACCTATGAATCTGTTCAACTATCAGATGATAGCTCGGGCGTGGTAGTGAACAAAAAGCACTTCAATGTTGCCGAAGCACAAATGAAATATCAGGGAAAAATTGGAGCGCATAAAGTGTTTTTGTTTTCATTGTTACAAATGCAAAGTGCTGGAAGAAAATTCTCGCCCATTGTTGTGACCAACGAGAAGGCATATGTTAGACAATACTCTTCCGAATTGGAAATCTACTATGAGCTTACGTCAACGGTTATGTTGAACGGTTACATTGGATATGAAAGAACCATTGCGAATTACTTGACGAACATCGACGAAGTTTCAAGAAGGCCTAGAAACCAATACGGAAAGGGTTATGGCTTGGGTGTAGATGTTGAATTGGGAAGAAATACAAGACTTTATTTACGTCACCGTTGGTTCTCTTTCGAAGACAAGAGTTTCTCGTTAGATCATTTCAATGGAAGAGAATTAGTGGTAGAATTAAAAGCGTTTTTTTGATGAAAAATAAATTACACATCGTTGTTGGAATTGCTGCCTTATTAGTAGCTCAGTTTGTTTCAGCTCAAGAAAAAGATTTGCGTAAGGTCGTCTTCACGGGTGCTGCACGTGGACTTTATTACGGAGATAGAATGGGTCAGGAGGTGGAAGATTCCATCACCATTCCACGCATGAACAGCGGTCACACCTTAGTTGATTTGGGAATGAATATTCGTCCGAATAGAAACACCGAAATTCAAGGAATGGTTCGTGTGCGCAACGACTACGGCGGATTCTGGGGATCTGGGGTTAGCTTCGACATTCGTCAATTGTATATTAAAGGTGTTGCTGGTGGAGTGGTGCGCTACCAATTGGGTGACATCAACTACAAGCTTTCACCTTACACGCTTTCGAATACACAACAAGAAATTATTACGCAAGGTCCAGTTGTGTTTCAGCAACAAACGCGCTTGATGAATTACGATAATTTCTATGCGGCAGATAGTTCTTGGAGACAACAAGGAGCGGCTGCAGAATTCGGATTGCAGTTTTCGAAGTTTGTGAAGGAGTTGCAATTTCATACAGTGGCAACACGTGTAAGAACAACAGATTTCGGAAGCATCAACGATCGTTTATTCGCTGGATACAATGTGAATTTGGTTCAAAGTAACTTCCTTGAAGTTGGAGTGAATCACGTGACTCTTTTCGACATTGAAGGAACTTCTCGAAACTTAAGCACCTTCCACAACCCGGTAACTACAGGTACTTTGTTGTTGAAGAGAGATTTTTCTAATTGGAAAATGAAGGTGAATGTGGAAGCAGGAACTTCAAAAACATACTACGAGAAATTCGAAGGTTCACCGGAAACCAACGGAAAGATTTTCGACGCGAAATGGATGGGAGTGAATTCGTCGAAAGGATTAAGTGTTGAAGCCGGATGGAAATATGTTAGCTCTGATTTCCGCAGTCCAGGGGCTCAAACCAAGCGTGTGAATTACAATTACCAACCATCATCTTTCGGAAGAATTACGAATGATCAAGTGGTAAGAAATTTAACAGCTTTCGATTTAATGCGCGAGTCAAACGCATACAACCGTCAGCTTTCTTCCAACCTAATGTTAACACAACCGAAGTACGATAACATTACGCCATACGGAACTGCAACGCCGAACAGACAAGGAGTAACCGTTAATGCGCGATACATTAGCCCAAAACAATTGTTCGAAATCTCTGGAACGCAACTGATGTTGCAAGAGACACGCGGAGAAGGAACATTGATACCGCGCAAGTTCATGCGTTCAGAGGTGAAGGCTGTTGCGCATTTGAGCAAGAGATTCGGAAGTAAGGATAAATTGTTCGATGTTTCTGTAAGATTCAGAAACGACAATACTTCTCGCGAGGCTGAAGAGAATGTGCGTGCAGTAGATCTTTCAACACAAATTTTCTCGGTTGGAATGGAATACGAATTTTGGGACAATTGGGATCTTATGTTAGGTCTTCAACAAATCACGTTCAATGGATTCGATTACACCGCTGTTCGCAACAACTTCTCAGAGATTTATAACTTCAAAGAATATCAAACAGATGGAAATGAATACATGCAAGCGGCTGGTGTTCGTTACCGTTTTTCTGACAAGTCTAGTTTGTCTATGAACCTTTCGAACTTCAAGAATACCGATGCTTTCGATGCAACACAGAATTACACTATTCGTCAGTTTATGTTACTTTATCAAATGAATTTTTAATATGAAAAAGTCTATTTACTTTCTACTATTTGCTTCGTTAGTCTACACCTCATGTAAGGTAGACGAAGAGTTCGAAGGGCCTTCATTGGTTGACTTATACGGTGAGTTCACCTTGGTGAATGATCTTGATATTACCAATCGCGATGTAGATTTTTCGAGTGGAGAAACGACAACGTTTACAGCTTCGTTTTCGAAGAATGTGAACTGGACGTTAGAAGTTAAGGGTTTGCAGTCGGGCGCTATCAA
>JBILTF010000110.1:0-5197 GCA_044371675.1 Flavobacteriales bacterium | reverse complement strand
CGCGATTAGAGAAAGAGCTTGCGATAGATCTTCGTAAGTTGTTTTTGAGCACTCCAAACGATGTAGTCGTTATTTTGAATGGAAATGCAGAAGGTAAAATCCTTGTTGCTCCTCAGGAATAGGAATTTCAATAGTTCTCCTTTTTGATTTTCTGTTTTGATAAGATTGAATTATCTTCATTTTTGAAACCAAACAACCTTATGATTAAAGAAGTACTTTCCGTTTTTGCCTTTTCGTTTGCATATGCAGCAATGGCCCAAGTTTCTTTTGGTGGCTTTCCATACAATTGGGAAGAAAAACACGTGAGTTCACAAATTTCATTTACCACTATGCCGGCCATAGACATGGAGGTTTTAGCTGCTGAAGATGCTGTTGTTGATCAATACAAGGAAGCGCCTTATCGCTTCGGCTTCGAACATGAAACCGCATTTGGAATTAATCAAGCTTCTTGGAGATCAATAGAAAACGAGAAGAGTATCTGGCAGTTTGGAATTGAGTGCTCAGGTGCAAGAACAATCAACTTGATTTTTGAAGATTTCTTTCTTCCGAAAGGTGCTGAAATGTTTATTTGGTCTGCTGATCGCGAAGAGTTCTTGGGTTCTTTTAATCACAAGAACAACCAAGAGTATCGTGTATTAGCAACGTCAATTCTTCAACACGAAAAAATAGTCGTTGAAGTTCAAGCAAACGACGCAGTAAAGGATCAAGTGTCATTTGTAATTTCTATGGTTGTTCACGGTTACCGTCGGGTGTTAATGAATCACTTCGCTGATTTCGATCATGATCGTGGGCCCTACGGTACAAGTGGCTCTTGCAACAACAATGTAAATTGTCCGGTAGGTTCGGCTTGGCAAGTTGAAAAAAAATCAGTGGGTTTAATTTTAAGCGGCGGCAGCGCGAGCTGCACGGGAGCGTTGGTTAACAATACAGCTAATGACGGCACTCCGTACTTTTTAACAGCGAACCATTGCTATTCAGCTGGAGCCACTCCAAGTTGGGTGTTCGTTTTTAATCACGAAACTTCAGGTTGCACAGGGTCAACAGGGCCAACGAATCAAACCATTTCAGGATGCACTTTGAAAGCAAAGAACGCAGGAAGCGATTTTTGTTTGGTTCAATTGAGTTCAGCACCTCCTGCAAATTACAATGTTCAATATGCAGGATGGGATGCGAGTGATGCAGCAACAGTGACTTCAGCAACATGTATTCACCACCCATCGGGAGATTTGAAAAAAATATCGTTTGAAAACAATGCGGTTCCTCAAGGGTCATTGGGGGGTGCTCAAACTTGGGATGTACAGCAGTGGGACGATGGTATCACAGAAGGGGGGTCTTCAGGATCGCCCTTATTCGATCAAAACCATAGAATCATTGGTCAGTTATATGGTGGAGCTTCTGCTTGTAACGGTTCAACTGAAAACGGTCAAGGTGATTCCTACGGTAGATTCGGCGTGAGTTGGGATACTGGAGCTTCGGCATCTACACGATTGAAAGAATGGTTAGATCCAGGAAATACAGGTGCACAAATAGTGGATGGATATCCGACAGGTTCGGTAACGGCTCTTTTAGATGCTTCTGCTTCGAGTATTACCAACGTGCCTTCGAATATCTGCGGATCTTCAGTATCTCCTGTTTTCTCTTTAATGAACAACGGAGCTACAACTTTAACGTCGTGCACAATTCAATACACCCTGAACGGAGGGGCCATTCAAACAATCAACTGGACAGGATTCATTGCACAATACGGGTCGGCTAACGTAAATCTTCCTACAATCACACTTACAAATGGCGCAAACACCATTGTCGTGACTGTCGTTAACCCGAACGGTTCAACCGATGAGAACGCAAACAACAATTCTGTTTCTATCTCATGCAACGCTATATTAGGTCCAACAGTAACGGTAACAGTTGATATTACTTTCGATGATTATTCGGAAGAAACTTCTTGGGAAATTCTTCAAAATGGAAACGTTCTGGCTTCATCAAATGGGTTATATCCTGCCGGGGGCACTTCAATCAGTGAATCGGTATGTCTTGCTTCCGGATGTTATGACTTTATAATTAGCGACGATTATGGCGATGGTATTTGTTGCTTATACGGAAGCGGAAGCTACGCGGTTTCGAACGCAGCAGGGACGTCATTAGCTGCTGGAGGAACTTTCACAAATTCTGAAACAACTAATTTCTGCGTTTCAGGAAATGGCGTCGACAGTATGACTGAAACAGCCATTACACTTTCCCCAAATCCCGCGCAAAATGAAATTCAATTAGTAGGTGCTTTGGCGAACTCTTCGTTACACATTATCGATGTTGCTGGAAATGTTGTTTTTTCAACAAAGACAAACAGTGCGAATGTTAAAATAGACACGTCTTCTTTGGCTAACGGATATTATATAGTGAAGGTGTTTTCTCTGGGTAAAGTAGATTCTCTTCCGCTTATCATTAAAAAGTAAATAGATTTTCATCTATTGTGAATAAATAGGGCCGGGCAACCGGCCTTTTTTATTGCTGCTAGCCGAAGTGCAGAGTAATTTCGCAGGACTCATGGAAAAAACATTCGCAATCTGGAATTTGAATTTCTCAACCATTGAATTGGCACTGCTTTCTGTGGTGGCAATTTCATTTCTTGCTCAGTTGTATTACAATTTTAATTATTTTCTATCTGCAACAAAGGGAAAGAAGACAGAAGGAGATTCACCAGACGGCGTGTCCGTAATTGTTTGTGCTCGAAATGAAGAGGCGAACTTAATGGAGTTGATTCCAATTATTATGGAGCAAAAGTTTCAGAAATTTCAGTTGATAGTTGTGAACGACAGCAGTTGGGATGACACCGCAGACATTCTGAAGGCATTGCAAATCTCTTATCCAAGCATGCACATCATCGAAATAAATGAAGATAAGCAAATAATGCAAGGTAAAAAGTTTGCTTTAACCTTAGGGATTAAAGCCGCGATGTATGATGTAGTGCTTCTTACCGATGCTGATTGCAGACCCACAAGTAGCAATTGGATTACCGAAATGACAAGGGGGGTAGGAGAGAGGAAAGAAATTACATTGGGGTTTAGTGGCTACAAGAAATACCCAGGTTATTTGAATAAGTTGATTCGCTTTGATGCATTTATAACAGGGCTTAATTATTTAGGTTTTGCTAAAACAGGAAGGCCTTACATGGGCGTCGGAAGAAATTTGTGTTATACAAAAACGGCGTTTTTTCGCATAGGTGGCTTTCGTACCCATTACAAATTGGCATCAGGTGACGATGATTTGTTTGTTAAAGAAGCGTCAACCGCCCGAAATACGCAGAATGTATTTCATTACGAAGCACAAACAATATCAGAACCTCACAATACATGGGAGAAATGGACTTTTCAAAAGAAAAGACATTTTACTACGGCGCCTCTCTACAAGGGAAGTGTGAAGTTTTCTTTAATTATTTGGCCGTTGACATTTTTTCTATTGTGGGTAGCCGCCATAGCTCTTGCCATCATTTATCCGAATACAGTCCTATGGTCGGTTTTAGGTGGTTTAATTTTCTTTCGATACCTCATTCAATTTATTGTATTGAACGTGTCATGCAACAAATTGAAAATTTCGAAAGATATTCTATGGTTATTCCCTTTGTTAGAGAAGCATCTTTTATTAGTACATTCGGTCCTTTACCTGCATAACCTCGTTCGTAAGCCACAGAAATGGAATTGACAGATCATTTATCGGATAAAGCCAAAAAGGATTACCAGCTTGTGCTTCGTGCGTTGAACGAAAAAGATCAGCGTGCATACACCGAAATAATGGGCAGGTACAAAGATTCAGTCTACTACATGTTGCTGAAGATGGTTAACAATTCCGATGATGCAGAAGACTTAACCATTGAAACGTTTAGCAAAGCGTTCAAAAGGCTAGATCAGTACACCCCTCAATATGCCTTTTCAACGTGGTTGTTCAAGATTGCTTCCAATCATTCGATTGATTTTATTCGAAAGAAAAGGATTAAAGCCATTTCAATCGATCAAGGATATTCGAATGTAGATGGCGAGTCATACGTAATTCCTGTAAAGGAAGAGGGCCTTGATCCAGAAGAGTCCATGGAAAAAGATGAGCGCGTGCAGCGTATGCGTGATGTTGTAGAAAAATTGAAACCAAGGTATAAGCGCTTGGTTGAATTAAGATATTTTGAAGAAAAATCATACGAGGAAATCTCCGAGATTTTAGAATTACCCCTAGGAACGGTAAAAGCACAGCTCTTCCGTGCACGCGATTTCATGTTTGAATTAATGAAAACTACCAAGGGTACCTTTTAATGTCAATAAGAGAAAAACTATCTCCCCATTTCACTTTCACTGAAATGCAATGGGAACAATTTCAAAAGTTAGAAGATGTTATTTTAGACTGGAACCAACGTGTAAACGTCGTTTCAAGAAAAGATACCAGTGAATTTGTTGAGCGCCATGTTTTGCATAGCCTCAGTATTTTTAAATTCTTACCCTTCACCCCGAAATCTCATATTCTTGATTTGGGAACAGGTGGTGGATTCCCGGGACTGCCCTTGGCAATAGCAAATCCAGAATCGGAATTTCTATTGGTAGATAGTATCGGAAAAAAAATCATGGTCGTTAACGAAGCCATAGAATTCATAGGCCTGAAAAATGTAAAGACGATTCACGGCAGGGCAGAAGCGGTAAAAGGTCAATTCGATTTTGTGGTTAGTCGCGCTGTCGCGTCTGCAGAGGAGCTTGTATCCTGGACCCAAGGTAAGTACAAAAAAGCCGATCAGAATGGTGTTCCGAACGGCTTAATTTGTTTGAAAGGCGGTGATTTAAAAGAAGAGCTTAAGCCGCTCAAGAAGCACGCTGAAATCTTCGATTTGTCTCAGTATTTCCCTCAAGAGTTATTCGAAACGAAGAAGCTCGTCTATATTCCTCAATAATTTAAAAACAAAAAAGGCAATCAAAAATTGAGAGCCTTTTCTGTAAACCTGCAAGGGAATTTTGAAACCAACACGCAGCTTGGACTGCGTAACCAATTATAAGACGAATCATTAAAGTCAGGGTTGCCTCTTTTTTTTAAAGAAATTTATAACCAACACCCCGAATCGATAAAAATCGCTTGTCTGCATTGGGATGCGACTCGAAAATTTTCCGAAAATTTAAAATGAAATTATCAATCGTTCGGTTGTGCGTAACCGTATCGTATCCCCAAA
>JBILTF010000109.1:0-5271 GCA_044371675.1 Flavobacteriales bacterium | reverse complement strand
ACTTCGATTGCACCCCTTGAAATGAAATCGAGTGAAACCTTTTTCAAAGTGAACATCGGCGTAATGGCTTATTCTACATTGCTTTTCGAGCGGTTAGCATTGGGATACAAAACGTTTATTGGAACGAATTTTCAAACTTCTTTCCCGTTGGAAGGAAGCCCACTGAAAAACCTATGTCTTTCTGATTACGAATCTCTCGAAGCGGCGCTCATACTTGCCAATGAGGAAACTGAAAAGGAATTCTTTGAAAGATGTCGACTCGAAAAATATCCACTGAAGGAATTCCTTGGGCAAAAGGTCGCTGAAATTCAAAAATGATTGATTACTTTGCAACCGATGAAAATCAAGTTTGCAGTAGTCGGATGTGGTAGTATTGGGAAGCGACACGTTGCTGTCTTAGACGCTAATCCGGAAATAGAAATTGTTGCTTTGTGCGATAGCCATATTGAATCGGCGCGCGCACTTTCCTATCTATACGGAAATATCCCAGTCTTCTCTTCTTTCGATGAAATGTTGAAGTCAATCGAAGCTGACGTGATTAACGTTGTTACTCCACATGCCCTTCATGCCGAGCAAAGCATTGCAGCATTGAAAGCTGGATTTAATGTTCTGGTTGAAAAGCCAATGTCGCTTTCTGTTGAAGAGGCGAATCGAATGAACGACACAGCAACTGCGTGCGGAAAAAAATTATGGGTGGTGAAACAGAATCGTTTCAACGTACCTGTTATCCTTGCAGAGCAAGCCATTCGCGAAGGGTGGTTAGGCAAAATATTTATGGTGAAATGTGATGTGTTGTGGAACCGTTATCAAGGTTATTACGACGATTCTCCGTGGAGAGGAAAGATTGAAAAAGAAGGGGGAGCGCTTTTCACACAAGCCAGTCACTTCATTGATTTACTCATTTGGTGGTGCGGAAATGTGGTAAGTGTGAAGGCAAAAGCGGTTACGCAAAATCACAACATTGAAACTGAAGACAGTGGCGTTGCGGTTATGGAATTTGAAAACGGAGCGCTTGGTTCTTTGGTTTGGACCACTTGCGTTTATGAAAAAAACTACGAAGGAAGCATTACCATTATTGGTGAAAAAGGAAGCATTAAAATAGGCGGTGCTTACTTGAATAAAATAGAATTCTGGAATGTTGAAGGTCATGAATTAGACAGTAACATCGCCTTCAACGACAAACCAAATGCTTACGGAAAATACCAAGGAACTAGCAGCAACCACGACAAGGTTATTGCTGGTATTGTGAAAGAAATTCAGACAGGTGTTGGCCAAAATGTGGAGGGTATTGAAGGAGTAAGAAGTATAGATGCCATTGAAAAAATTTACGCGAACATTCTGCAATGAGCGATATAAAAAAATACACCGCACAAATTCGCGACGTTCAATTCGGAAAGGGAGTTACCGTTGTTGAACCTGTGAATTTGTGCGAGTGTGAAATTGGAAATGATGTTTCTATAGGGTCTAACGTCACCTTACTTCCAGTATCGATATGCGCCAATGTGGTTATTGGCGCCGGTGCAGTGATTACTAAAAATATTACTGAACCGGGAGTATACATTGGTAACCCCGCAATAAAAACACGTTAATGCATATTCCTTTTGTAGATCTTAAAGCGCAATATTTATCCATTCAATCTGAATTGGATAAAGCAATATCAAGCGTTATTTCAAACACATCATTTATTGGTGGGCCTACGGCAGATGCTTTTGAAAAAAGCTACAGCGAATTCATGGGAATGAAGCACACGATTGCCTGCGCAAACGGTACCGATAGCCTTGAAATTCTTCTAGTGGCTATGGGCATTCAGCCAGGCGATGAGGTGATTGTTCCGGCGATCAGTTGGATTAGCACAGCGGAAGCTGTAACCACCGCAGGTGGTGTTCCTGTGTTTGTAGATGTTGATGATCATTTCCTCATTGACATTTCGAAAATAGAGGAGCGCATTACAAACCGCACCAAAGCCATCATTCCTGTTCACCTATACGGAAATCCGGTTGACATGAATGCGCTAATGGCGATTGCAAACAAACACGGCCTACTCGTTCTGGAAGACTGCGCGCAATCGCATGCTGCGACCATACACGGACAAAAAGCGGGAACCTTCGGACAGGCCGCAAGCTTTAGTTTTTACCCCGGTAAAAACTTAGGTGCCTACGGCGATGCGGGCGGCATGGTGACAAACAACGACGAGATCGCGAAAATCGCCCGAGCAATCGCGAATCACGGACAAGAAGGAAAACACAACCATACCCGCGAAGGAAGAAATTCGCGCATGGACAGTATTCAAGCAGCAGTCCTAAACACAAAACTCCCACTTCTCGAAACGTGGACAGAGGGACGCAGAAAAAACGCGCATGTGTACCATTCACTCTTGAATGATAATGTCGTGAAACCCATCGAACGAGAAGGTTTCCGTCATGTGTTTCATCTTTACGTCATTCAACACGAAGACCGCGACGGACTAATGGTAAAAATGAAAGAAGTACAAATCGATACCGCTGTGCACTATCCAGTTGCATTGCCCTTGATGCCATGTTACACTTCCCGTTTCCATCACACCGAAGCAGACTATCCCGTTGCAGCAAGACTAACGAAAAGAATACTTTCGCTCCCCATGTATTCGGAACTCACAAACGATCAAATTGCCTACGTAGCCGAGCATATAAATGCCAACTACTAAAAAACATATCATAATCGTCAATTACGACTTCCCTCCTAACAAAGGAATTGGAGGAAGACGCTGGGGGAAATTAGCCAAAGAACTTGCAGAACAAAATTGTATCGTTCATGTCATTAAAGCCGAGGCATTAAGCGACACAGACAAATCTGTTTGGAGCGAAGAGGTAAACAGCAAGAACATCTTCGTGCATACCCTCCCGCGCCTTTACCCTCAAATTCTACTGACACAACCGTCGAAATTTTTCGAAAAACTTCACTACAGAAAAGCTCTTAATGCAGTTAAGAATAATTACAAAGGCACACCTTACGACATAAGCCTTGGGTGGGAAACACATCTCGTTCCCAAGTTAAACGAACTCGCGAAAAAAAATCCGATTGAATGGGTATTCGCAACTGGCGCTCCCTGGGACATACTTCGAGTGGTTGCCGAGTGGAAGAAAGAATATCCTTCAATAAAATACTGGGCCGACTTTCGCGATCCTTGGTTGAACGCACGCAACTACGGAATACCTTTTTTAAGTCCTGAAAAGAAAAAGGAAGAAGAAGAAAAAACACAAAGCGTTATTCAACAGGCCGACGTTCTTTCTTCTCCAGCTATGCAAATTCTCGAATATTTTTCTTCCATGAATCTCATTTCTTCTAGAAATAAAAAGTTCTTTCATCTGAAGCATTTTCATTCAGAACCAAAACTTACCGAACAATCATTCGGTTTCTCTTCAAGTAATATAACGATTGAATACGGGGGGGAAATTTATATAGACACTGAGCCTTACCTCGAAAAGCTTGCGAAAGATTTAACAAAGCTTCGAGAGTTTGATCCTGCGCTATACGAGCGACTGAACATAAACTTTCACTCCCCGAGTTTCAACAAAATAAAAGCAATTTTTAAGCATCATCCCTGCGTGCGCATCTCAGACTCGATTGGAAAAAAGATTGAAGACCGCATTGCGCAAGCGCATTGGTGTATCATTCTTCTCGCAGATCACAACAAAGATTTTTTCACCACGAAATATTTCGAATACCAAACCTTAGGAACACCCTATCTGTACCTTGGTGCCAATGGTGAAGTCTTGAGAAGCATTGAAAAAGAAAACCGAGGAATATCTTGGGAAACTTTCTTCCATTCGCTACTTAAAAATCAGCCTCAGAGTCCTCGTGATTTTAATCAAGAAGCCAGTGCAGACAATTCTCTTTCTTTCCGTGTGAATGAAATATTAAATCATATGGATACCTTTCAATAATTCATGAAGATTTTATTCTATTCTCCGCACCCCACTTTATACCTCGAAGCCTCAACAGGCTACGGGAGTCATATGCGCGGGATGATAAAAGGGTTTCAAGAAGAAGGACACACCGTTGAAATTTTAGTGATGGGAAAATCCCCGACTTCCTTCGTAAAAAATCATCATTCGTTCGATTTAAAATCTCTTGCGAAACTATTTATCCCGAAAATTCTTTGGAGAACATTCAAAGAAATTCAGCAAATTCGATTCGATAAACACGCGGCTAATGAACTTCAATTTACCATTGATTCCTTTCATCCAGATATTGTTTATGAGCGCTCTGCTTGGATGAGCAATGGCAGTGTGGAAGTTCTTACCAATTTCAATATAAAACACATTATTGAGATTAACGCACCCTTCGAGGAGGAGGTAAAAGCCTTTGAAAAAGCTTCGTCTTTTATTGGCGTTGTTGGAAAGAAGAAACTTAAATCCTTGCTTCAATCGGCAGACCTGGTTCTGTCCGTCACAAGCTCACTTCAAAGCTACCTCATTGAACACTACGCATTAAGCGCGAGCAAATGTACTGTTGTTCCGAATGCAATAGAGAAAAACGAAATACAAATCAACGAATCGCGTGTTGCAGAAATCAATAAAAAATATAGCCTTTCAGAAGTAACTGTCCTTGGGTTTGTAGGATCTGTTTTTCCTTATCACGGCGTGGATCGCCTTATCCGAGGAGTTTCAAAATTAAAGCACACAGATGTTGCTATTCTTATCGTTGGCGACGGACACCTCATACCTGAATTGAAAAAACTCGCTAAAGACCTTGGGATTTCTTCACGCGTCCACTTCGCTGGTTCTGTTCCAAAAGAAGACATTTACAATTACTTTTCAGCAATGGATATTTTAACATTACCAAATACCGAATGGTATTGTTCACCAGTTAAGTTATTCGAATACGGCGCATTAGGAAAAATAATTCTAGCCGTCAATGAAATTGGAGTTTCCGATGTTATGTCTATTGAAGAGGGCGTGTTATTTGAAAACAACGATGTCGCATTTCAAGAGGCGCTTCAAGCTTCCTTAAAAGATGTTGAGGAGCTTCAAAAAAAAGCGCTAAAATTTCAACAAAAAATTCTCCAAAAGCATACTTGGAGAGCCAATGCCCACAAAGTTATTCAGCAAATAAATTCAGAACAATGAACATTTGTTTGCTCACCGATGGCATTACACCCTACGTCACAGGGGGAATGCAGCGACACAGTTTTAATTTGTGTAATGAATTATTAAAGGCAGGAAATAACGTCACGCTTGTTCATTGTATCGATGAAAAAAGTTCTCTTCCTAAAAATGAAGAAGTCAAAGC
>JBILTF010000045.1:0-18122 GCA_044371675.1 Flavobacteriales bacterium | reverse complement strand
CCGAATTTGTTTTTTTTCTTTACCATAATATTCTTCCGAAAGGTAACCATTCAAAAATGAAGTTGTGGGTATTTCCTGTTATTTTTGGAATATGAATAACTCAACGTATGACATGCGCTTGTTGGAACGCGATGAATTGAATGTGGTGAAGGCATTGGCATATGACATTTGGCCTCGAGTGTATGATTACATGATTTCTTCAGAGCAAATCAATTATATGCTTTCGTTGATGTATGATTTAGATCAATTGAAACAACAGTGGTTGGAAGGGGTGAAGTTTGTTTTGTTGGAGGTGGAAGGTATTCCTCAAGGATTTGCAGCATTCGAGGAAAAGGAGAATTGTGTCTTCCTTCACAAATTGTATTTACGTCCGGAAATGCAGGGCAAGGGCTTCGGCAAGAAGATGCTTCAAGTAGCCATTGACTTCGCCATCGATTCGAAGAAATCGCGCGTTGAACTTATGGTCAACCGAAATAACAAGTTCCTTGATTTCTATATAAGTCAAGGCTTCCAGATAAAAGAAGAAAAGGATTTCGATATCGGCGGTGGTTATTTCATGAACGATTTCATCCTCTCCCTCCCCCTCATCGCGTAGCGTTTTCACGCAGTGTCATCCATATAGTGGCGTTTTGTTAACATTATGTTCATATCCAAGCCACTGCGCGGTAGTATTTTCGTTGACGAATACCTCAATCAAAAACTCCATTTTATGAAGCCATATTTTTCTAGATTTTCAAACGTATTGAGTTTGTTGGTTTGCGCGTTGTTTTCAACAACTGTTGCATTCGCGCAAACCAATCCAACGCCACAGGGTATGCCTTATACACAGAACTTCAGTGCTTACACTGGTTCGACTGCCACCTATTTGGCAGGATGGCAAGGTTGGACAATTGCCGGGTCTACATCAACTACATTTCCAACCGCTGTTCCAGCCGCTAACAAGCCTCAAGGATCAGGCTCGAATGGTAGTAATACCAATGGGGTCTTCGATTTCAGCGGGAAAATTGGACTTTTGAATTCGGGGACCGCAATGAATAGTTTTTGTCTTTCAATAAGCACAGCAGGTTATACCGCTGTCCAAGTTTCTTATTTGGCTGCAACCCAAAGAACGCAATCAATTGATCGCGTTGGAGCCATTGGCTTGCAATACCGCATTGGAACCACAGGAACGTTTCAAGATGTTGGAACTGCTTATCAAAACATCAATACCGTTTCTAATTTAGCGGGAACGGGGTCAATAAACCCAAGTACTATTTCAGTGAATTTGCCTGCGGCTTGTGATAATTTGGCTGAAGTTCAGTTGCGTTGGGTTTACAAAGATGTTACAGTCGTTGGTGGTCGTCCGGGTTTCTCAGTTGATGATGTTTCCGTTACTGGAACAGTGTACATTCCTCCGAGTATTAATGTTACCACAATACCGTCCCCTCTGGATTTTTTTACAACCAATCAAGGTACGGCTTCTGCGGTTCAGTTAATTAATGTGAGTGGAGTTGGGCTTCAAGGTGATGTTACCATTTCTGCTCCAACAGGCATGGAGGTTTCAACGGGCAGTGGTTTTGGACCAACTGCAACACTAGCCCCTTCGTCACAAACATTAACAATTACAGAGGTGCAGCTTCGAATTGCGGCTTCAGCTTCTGAGGGTTTCGTATCTGGAACAATTTCAATAGCAAGTTTGAATGCGCCTACACAAACCATTACCGGGCAGAGCGCGTACAATTTTGCACTCGGATATGTAAATCCGCCAACGGGAGTATCTCAGAGCATTTCTTTCCCAATTACTTTGCCCGTGAATTACGGCGATGCACCAATTACACTTTCAGCCACAGCCACCTCAGGTTTGCAAGTAACCTACTCCTCTTCCAATACATCTATTGCAACAATAAACAACGCAACTGGTGAAATGACCATTTTAGCTGCTGGAAACGTTACGATTACCGCAAATCAAGCAGGTGATGCAACTTATGCTGCGGCGCCGGCTTTTGCTCAAAATTTGTATATTAATCCAATTGCATTAACAGTGTCTAATGCTCAGGTAGACGACAAGTATTATGATGGTGGAGTAGGTGCAACACTCACGGGATCTTTGGTGGGAGTGATTAACAGCGACGCAGTAACCCTTGTTGGAGTTGGAATTTTTTCTGATTCCAATGCAGCAAACGGAATTTCAGTTACTTCGAATTCATTTTTAATAGGGGCCCAGTCGGCCAATTATGTAATCTCTCAACCAACGGGATTAACAGGAAACATTCTTCCCGCCCTTCAAACGATAGCATTCACGGTGGCTCCTATGGTTACTGGAGATCCAGCACAAACATTAACTTCTTCTTCAAACTTTGCGCCGTTCAACCCAACCTATACTTCTTCAAATACTGCCGTGGCAACAATTGCCGGAACCGTCTTGACCGTTGTTGGTGTTGGTTCAACGGATATTACCGTGAACAATTTAGGCAATGCGAATAACGCAGCGGGATCAACAACTGTAACGTTAGTTGTAAGAACTGGAATTGCTAAATGGAACTTTGAAAATTTAGGAACCATTCCAATTGGAAATTTAGGAGCCATTCCAACTAGCGGCGCCGTATATAATGGCCCTGCGGCGACCGTTGGTTTAAACGCAACAGGCAGCAGCATGAAAGGCAATCACGCGAGTGCAGCTACAAATTGGACTACCCCAGGAAGTAATGGGTCATTGGTTTCATTGAGCGGAAGCAACTGGGCCATTGATGATTATTATCAATTTCAAACGAGCACACTTGGCTTCAATGCTGTTTATGTTTCCTTTGATCAAGCGTCAAGCAATTCTGGTCCAAGAGATTTTCAATTTAGTTTCAGCACAGATGGAACCATCTACACAAACGTAGGTTCCCAATACGCAGTTGCTAATTCAGCGTCACTCTCTCCGACAATTTTCAATTCTCAATACCTCAAGACATTTGATCTTTCTTCAATTGCTGCTGGACATCCGATGGTTTATTTCAGAACCACAGTAGCAACTAACAGTTCTATTGCAGGCACTACAATTGCAAGTGGCGGCACGAGCCGTGTAGACAATTTCAGTGTGTCAGGAACGCTTTGTCCAGCTGAAGTATGTAACGACGGTATAGACAACGACTGCGACGGCTCTATTGACGAGGGTTGTCCGACCATTAACTTAACCGGAAGCACAGCGGATTTCTGCCCTTCTTACTCGGGATCTTTGACATTCACTTCAGCCAACTTTACACAGCCATACGATGTTGTGGCCTACTTAACAACAGCGAACAATACGACATATTCCTCTTCAGATCTAATTGGAATAGTTAACGGAGTTTCTGGAACTTCTGGTTCCATCACAGTTACACTTCCTTCTTCAACAACAGGTGGAACGGACTACGCCATTATTTTAGTTGCAGCTGAATCAGTAACGTTCTACTCTGCAAGCGATATTAACTTCAACACCACTGTGAACGCGATATGCGCTGACTACGGTTGTATGGACAACGCAGCATGCAACTACGACGCACTGGCGACCATTTCTGACGGATCTTGTGCCTACGCAACTGCTTGGTACTTAAATGTAGACGGCGATGGATATGCAGCATCTTCAATATTGGCTTGCACGAGCCCAGGTGCTAGTTACACAGCTACTATTCTTCCAACTACAGATTGTAACGATGCTAGTGCAGTGGTTAATCCGGGTACTACCGAGAATTTGTGTAACGGTATCGATGATAACTGTACTGCAGGAATCGATGAAGGAGCTGTTTCAGGATGTTTCGATCCAAATGCGAACAACTACAACGCAGCAGTGACTTGTCCGAACAACGCTACGTGTACCTATGGGAACTTCACTGCCGGTAATATAGTTGTTACACGTGTAGGTATCGGTGCAGGCGCATTGAACTCAGCAGCAACACCATTCTTTATTGAAGAGTACAATACCGCTGGTCTAGTTGGAACAATAACACTTCCAACTACAGGAGCGAATCGCTTAGTTATGTCGGGTTCTTCAACTTCTGAAGGATTTATTTCTCGCACGTCGGACTTTTCGAAATTGGTTATTCCTGGATACGATGCTAATTCTGGAATATCAAATATTTCTTCGGCTTCAAACGTGTTTCGCTCGGTTGGAACTTTTGGCAACAGCTATGGATCTTATGCTAGAATTACTTCAATATTAACTAATAGTGGGGGTAATCTTAGAAGCGTTGCCTCAGAAGGAAACAACTACTGGGGTGGAAATGAATCGGGTGGAATTAGTTACTTGGGAACAGGCACTCCAACTTCTGTATCAAGTTCCGTTTCAAATACAAGAACAGTTGGTATTCACAACGGAAATTTATACTTCACAACTGGTGGCGGAACAAGAGGTCTTTACAAAGTAGGAACCGGTTTACCAACAACTACTGGACAACTTTCGACGAATGTTATTCCAACCGATGGTTCTTCAAGTCCATACGGATTCCAATTCAATACTGCTGAGACCGTTTGTTACATTGCCGATTCTAGAACGGGCGCAGGCGGTGGGATTCAGAAGTGGGTGAAAACAGCAGGCGTTTGGTCGCTGGCTTATACGATTGGAGTAGGAACTTCAACAGGTGCCTACGGTATTGCTGTAGATTTCTACGCTGGAGTGAATCCAAGAATCTATGCTACAGTTTCAAACACAAGCGGAACGCAAGGAGGAACACAAGTCCTTTACTTCGATGACAACGGTTCGTCAACACCTACATTGAACATTGTTTCAACGTTGTTGGTAGCAACAAATAAGGCATTCCGTGCAGTGGCCTTTGCTCCTTGCACACCTTCAACTTGGTATGTAGATGCTGATGCTGATGGATACGGAAATGTATCAACAACTCTAAGCTATTGCACACAACCTTATGGATATGTTGCAAACAGCACAGATTGTAACGATGCATTAGCTGCTGTTAATCCAGGTGCTACTGAATTGTGTAACAGCGCAGACGATAACTGTTCGGGTGCAGCAGACGAAGGATTAACTTTCACAAACTATTACGCAGACGTTGACGGAGACAGCTACGGAGCAGGAGCAGCAACAAGTGCATGTTCTCAACCAGTTGGATACGTGCAAAACAATACCGATTGCAACGATGCAAATTCAGCCATTAACCCAACAACTGCATGGTACTTGGACGCTGATAGCGACGGTTACGGAGCTGGAACAGCAACAATTGCTTGCTCTGCTCCGATGGGTATGGTAGCGAACAACACTGATTGTAACGATCTAAGTTCTGCAGTTAATCCAGGAGCAACTGAAATTTGTATTAATTCAATCGACGACGATTGCGATGGAGTTGTAAACGATGGTTGTTTGTCTGATCAACTAGCTGGAGAGAGCCCTGCTACTTCTCAATATGTTTGGACCAACTTCTATCCAGGTTGTGTAACACAAAGTCATACACTTGCAGGATTTACTTCTTCGCTGTCCTCGCAGTCTATATGTCTAACAGGTGAAGACAAGTGGCATTATTTCACCGCAACGTCAGAAGCGGCAAGTATTGTAGTTGGTTCAACAGCAAATGATATTTTTATTGAATTGCAATCGAATACTGGTGTTTTACTTGCGACGGAAAATGCGGTAGCAGGATTAGGTGGAGAAGTTTTGAACTTCTCTGGATTAACTGCTGGTCAAGTTTATAAGATTGGCGTAAGAAACTACAACAGTGCCTTGGGAATTGGTTCTTACACGATTTGCGTAAAAATGTTGAAGCGCGGAGGCTGTGATTACGGACCAGGTCCATATAGCCTTTGTCAATACTTCAAAGCAACTTATGGCGGCACTGGAACAACCTACACGTTTACGTTCACTGGAATTAGCGGTAATGCATCAGGAAACGTATACACACGCACACAGACGTCAGATATCTGCGTGTTGAGTAATGTTTCACCTTCGTTGCCATATGGTTCAACCTATAACGTTTTAATCACAAGTACTTACACGTTGTTAGACGGTGCGGGTAATCCAGAAGTTATTGCAGTTCCTGGCTTGTCTGCTTGTACCATGAGTACAGTAAGTCAACCGGCTACTTCATTAAGGACATCTGACCAATGCTTGAACGGAACACGATTCAGAGGATCTGTCGTCGCGTCATTACCATGGGTGTGCGGAATAACTAACTGGAGATGGGAGTTCACAGAAGTGAATCCGTTAACTTTTGCAACAGTTGGATTGCCAATTCCTGTAAACCGCGGCGCGGCTTCCAACTACATAAATCTTGGAACAGTTGCAGGATTGCAAAACGGTAAGACCTATGCGGTAAGAACAGCGCCAATTGTGGCAAGTACTGGTTCTAACTACCAGTGGGGACCAACGTATTACATGTGTATCGTTGGTTCTGCCGGAATGGTACTGGAACAAGGAAGTGAGGTTAACGGAAATGCTACACGCGACTTACTCATAGCAAACGAAGCGAACTTGAGTTTGTATCCAAACCCAACGCACGGAACAGATGTGAACATTAATCTTTCTGGAATTACTTCAGAGAACGTTCAAATTCGCATTGTAGACGCAATGGGTAAACAAGTATGGAGCAGTCGTTACGTAGTGAACGGAGTCTTGAATACGAACATCACCTTCGAGCGTCCACTTGCAAACGGATTGTACTTAGTGGAAGCCATCTATAATGGAGAACTTCAAACACAACGTATGATGGTTCAGAAGTAGTTAGTAATTAGGTAATGAAAAAGCCCTTCCGATTGGAAGGGCTTTTTTTATGAAAATGAATTCAATTAAACAATGGTCTTCTTCGAATTCATTCGAACAATCCAGTAAATAATTCCACTTAAAATAGCCGCGAAAAAACACCAGGTACTCGGCAGTGAATGTTTGAAAAAGATGAATGCTGAAATAAGCGCAATGAAATTCGCTGTTGCTAAAACCTTCGCGCCTTTCAAAGAAGAAACGAACAAAGGCAACACTGTCACAACGACATAACTGATCTGCTGAATGATTTGAATCTTTTTTTCAAAGGTGGAAGTAGAGACGATATAATCAATGTGAAAGTCGTTCACTAAAGGCTGCACGTTATCGGCGAAGAGCATATAAATGGAATGAAGTCCAGATACGATTCCCAATAGAAGTAAATAGAAGTTAATCTTCTTTTTGACTCCAGGTTCTTCAATGTGATAAATGGAATAGGGCATAAGTATGGGCCACAAGACCCAAGCGAAAAACAAGAACGCTTTGGTGGCCGTTTCTTGAATAAATTGAAAGTTGAAATTGTTGAAACTTAACCACACGAATCCTTCTGTGAATTGCTGAACCGCGAAGAGAAACGGAATGGCTCCTAAGAATTTCAAATTGGAATCTTTGCTCTTTTTATACGTAACTACACCAATGGTTCCAATAACAAGTGAGGCAGAGAAACTAGCAGTAGAAGAAAAGCACATTTGATTTATTTTTTTTCAAGGTAGTTCGAAAAAATCCGAAGCCTAAATATCTTTTTTGTTTTGTTAGTTTTGCATCATGATAAAAATTGATACGCACATCAATTCTTCCGTTGAAAATGTTTGGAAGATTTGGACTACTCCGGAACACATTTGCAATTGGAATTTCGCTGACGTCGATTGGCATTGTCCGGCTGCACGAGTAGATTTAACAGTAGGTGGAAGTTTTACATTCACCATGGCTGCACGCGACGCTTCGTTTCAATTTGATTTTAGTGGAACGTATACCTCTGTAGTGGTGAATGAGCGCATCGACGTCATTTTGGAAGATGGAAGGTTGTGGAATACCACGTTTGAAGAAGTAGAAGGAGGAGTGAAGGTCACCGAAGAGTTCGAAGCTGAAAATCAGAATCCGGAAGACATGCAACGCATGGGTTGGCAGATGATTCTTGATCGTTTTAAGAATTATGTGGAATCGTCAAGCGAATGACCAAACCCGAAACCGCACCGAAAGCGGCTTATGCGTTCATGCAAATGTCGAAGTTCGATATTGCGAAATTGGAAGAAGCGGTTCGCTAATTATTTTTTTATCCCGAAGGGAAAAGTCCGCAGAGCGGATACATCCCAACGGGATTAGTCCACCATGTGGCTACGTCCCGAAGGGAAAAGTTTTCCAACAAAAAAGCCTCGCATTTCTGCAAGGCTTCGCTCCCCAGCCTGGACTCGAACCAGGGACCCCATGATTAACAGTCATGTGCTCTAACCAACTGAGCTACTAAGGAATTTAACATTTTTAGTGGAACTATTCATTCCAACAAAAACAACTCCTCTTTGTCTTCAGTCTTCTGTCGTAACCAGAATAAAGCACCCGTCAGGGATTTCAAGAGAGGTGCAAATTTAACCAACATTTTTAATTCCACAACAACATTCACAAAAAAAATACTTCTTTTCATTTTCTGCGATGTACTTTTGATTCTACAAAAATTGTATATGATTCTAGCGTTTCAACTCATACTTTCCCTTTCCATTCTTATTATTCTTCACGAACTAGGGCACTTCATTCCGGCGCGTCTCTTCAAAATTCGCGTAGAGAAATTTTACCTCTTCTTCGACCCCTGGTTCAGCCTAATCAAGAAGAAAAAAGGAGACACCGAATACGGTATCGGTTGGCTGCCACTGGGCGGATACGTGAAAATCGCCGGAATGGTAGACGAAAGCATGGACAAAGAAGCCATGGCTCTTCCACCACAAGATTGGGAATTCCGTGCGAAACCAGCTTGGCAACGACTCATCGTTATGATGGGCGGAGTTATCGTAAACATGATCGTTGGTTTTGTTCTTTATGCGATCATACTTGGAATGTGGGGACGCGATGTTCTCCCGGTTGAAAATGTGAAGTTCGGAGTGCACGTGAACGAAACCATGAAGGCAGCCGGATTCCAAGAGGGAGATAAAATTTTAGCCCTAAACGGAGAACGTCCTGAAAGCTTCAGCGAAGTAAACAAATCACTTCTCGTAGATAATATTTCAACCGTTACTATTGAAAGAAACGGACAGAAAATGGATATTTCAATTCCTGCAAACATTGGTCAGCAATTGGTAGACGGTGGAGTGAAGTCTGCGCCATTTTCGGTAAGACTTCCGTGCGTAGTAGATAGCGTTGTGGCTGGAAACAAAGCCGCAGAAGCGGGTTTAATGAAAGGAGATAGCGTTGTTGGTTTGGGCGATGTTCATTCGATTTATTTCAACGACATCAAAGCGGAATTATCTAATAAAAAAGGACAGACCGTTCCAATGTGGGTGAAGAGAAGCGGAGAAGAAGTGCAGTTAAATGTTGGCATTAACGACGATGGAACCATTGGTTTCATTCCGAAAGCAGACGTAAAACAATTCGGTGTGGAAACCCTTCATTACGGATTTTTCGCAGCAATTCCGGCCGGTGCTAAATGGGCATGGGAGACATTCACCGACTACGGAAGTCAATTGAAATATTTGTTCTCTTCTTCAGGAGCGAAGCAGGTAGGCGGATTCGGATCGTTCGCAAAGATGTTTCCAGACACGTGGGACTGGGCTATCTTCTGGGAACGCACAGCTTTCATTTCGTTAATCTTAGCCTTCATGAATATGCTTCCTATTCCAGCATTGGATGGTGGACATGTAATGTTCCTATTGTGGGAAATGATTACGGGAAGAGCCGTAAGTCAAAAGATTCTCGAGAAAGCGCAAGTTGTAGGAATGGTGCTTCTTCTAGGACTTATGCTTTGGGGAAATATCCTAGATATTTTAAGAGCTGTAGTTGGAAAGTAAAAAACGTGTTTATATTTGCACTCCTCTAATGAGAGGAAATGCCTAGATGGCGGAATTGGTAGACGCGCACGACTCAAAATCGTGTGTCCTCGGGCATGTGGGTTCGATTCCCACTCTGGGTACAGAGAAAGGCTTCTTCGGAAGCCTTTTTTATTTTCGCGAAATTCATTCCGCAGGGTCATCAGCTCCGCTGTCATCAATCGCAGATTGTCATCACAACTTTGTTGTGTCATCGCAAAGCGTATTGCAACTTTGTTGAAATATTTATCGTAATATTGCAATATACAAATACAATATGGGAACCACGAAATCAGACTTATTCAACAAAAAACAAAACGAAACTGCTTCATTGTTGAAAGCCATTGCGCATCCTGCACGTATTGCTATTGTTGAGTATCTAATGAATGTAGAGTCTTGTATATGCGGAGACATCGTGAACAAACTGCCCCTTGCGCAGCCCACGGTCTCACAGCATCTGAAGGAATTGAAGTCTGCTGGAATCATTCAAGGCTCCATTGAAGGAAATACCATCTGCTACTGCCTGAATGAAAAGATCATTCAAAAAATAAAGGTCTATTTTGAAACAATAGAGAATAAAATTTCGAAACAAAATAAATGTTGCTAGTATGAAAATCTCAGAATTGAAAAGCCGATTAAACGAAGTGGATACACTCGTTTTCGAATTACCAAATGGACAAACAGTTCCTGCGCATTTTCATGTAACGGAAGTGGGACTCGTTGCCAAACACTACATCGATTGCGGTGGCACCGTGCGCAATGAAAAAACTGCGAGCTTCCAACTTTGGGAAGCAAACGATTTCGATCACCGCTTAGCCCCTTCAAAGTTCTTGGGCATTATTCTTCAATCGGAAAACATCTTCGATATGAATGAACTTGATGTTGAAGTGGAATACCAATCGGAAACCATTGGTAAGTACAACCTTGCTTTTGCAGATGGAAAATTCAAAATGATTTCAACGCAAACCAATTGTCTTGCGCAAGACAAATGCGGAATCCCACCGAGTAAGTTGAAGGTTAACTTGAATACAATCGGCACCAATACAAATACCACCTGCACACCTGGAGGCGGATGCTGCTAAACTTTTTTCTATGCAAGTAAAACTCAAATTCCTCGATCGCTTCCTAACCCTTTGGATATTCCTAGCCATGCTTATTGGTGTGGGGTTGGGCTATTTCTTTCCAAGTATAGCGAATATCACCAACAGCCTTTCAGTTGGAACCACAAACATTCCGCTCGCCATTGGATTAATTCTAATGATGTTTCCTCCCTTAGCAAAGGTGAACTACAGCCTCTTGCCGAAGGCGTTTCAAGATAAAAAAGTCATGACGCTTTCGCTATTCTTGAACTGGATTGTTGGACCCATACTCATGTTCACGCTGGCACTTTTATTTCTTAAAGATGAACCGCATTACATGGTTGGATTAATTCTAATCGGACTTGCGCGTTGCATTGCTATGGTTATCGTGTGGAACGACCTTGCGGGAGGAAACAGAGAATACGGCGCATTGCTCATTGCCTTGAACAGCGTGTTTCAAGTATTGTCGTATTCTTTCTATGCGTGGCTCTTCATTAACGTTCTTCCGAACACCTTGGGACTCGGGCACTTCAGTGTTTCTGTGCCTATGAGTGAAGTCACACAAAGTGTTTTAATCTTTTTGGGAATTCCATTTCTCGCTGGATTTCTCACGCGCTATTTCCTCATTCAATCAAAAGGAGAAGAGTGGTACAACCGCAAATTCATTCCGAAAATTTCGCCCATTACACTGTACGCTTTGCTCTTCACCATTGTGTTAATGTTTAGTTTGAAAGGCGATAAAATTTTGGAACTTCCCTTCGATGTTTTGCGCATCGCCGTTCCACTCGTGATCTACTTTGCACTTATGTTTTTCGTGAGCTTCTTCGTGAACAAATCAATGGGTGTAGACTACGCGAAAAACGCTGCGATTTCATTCACCGCCACCGGAAACAATTTCGAGTTAGCCATTGCAGTTGCCATTTCTGTTTTCGGAATTCATTCTGCCGAAGCGTTCGTGGGTGTCATTGGTCCGCTCGTGGAAGTGCCCGTATTAATTTTGTTAGTGAAGGCGAGTTTATTCCTCAAGAAAAAGTATTATTCCACATGAAAAACATTTTAGTTCTCTGCACAGGCAACAGTTGCAGAAGTCAGATTGCCGAAGGATACTTGCGTCATTACGCTGGAGAAAAAGCCAACGTTTACAGCGCAGGCGTTGAGACGCACGGAGTAAATCCACGTGCTATTTCAATCATGAAAGAAGTTGGAATCGATATTTCAAAGCACACTTCGAATCACGTCGACGAATACGCGAACATCGATTTCGATTTTATAATTACGGTATGTGATAACGCCAAAGAACGCTGTCCGTATTTCCCTTCGAAGGCTGAGAGATTTCATTACAACTTTCCAGATCCGGCTAAAGCAAAGGGCTCGGAAGAAGAAGTTTTGAACGAGTTTAGAAGAGTTCGATTACTCATAGATCAGTACTGCAAAGATTTTGTTTCTTCCAATCTGAATTGATTCAATTATTTTTGATCAAAATATAGTCATGAGTTCCGTTCAAGAATATGTCAATGCATTGCCAGAAGAGAGAAAGGCTGTTGTTGTGAAATTGCAATCTCTCATTAAGAGAAATATTCCGAAGGGATTCGAAGAGCAGCTGAGCTATGGAATGATTGGCTATGTGGTTCCTCATAAGATTTATCCAGACGGATATCATTGCGATCCGAAGTTTCCGCTTCCATTTTTGGCTCTTGCTTCGCAGAAAAATTTCATAGCATTGTATCACATGGGAGTGTATGCGAAACCAGAATTGTACGATTGGTTTGTTGCAGAATATCCCAAGCATTGCAAGTCGAAATTAGACATGGGAAAGTCGTGCATTCGCTTCAAAAAAATGGAAGACATTCCATATGATTTGTTGGAAGAACTCATGAAGAAAATGACGGTCGCAGATTGGATTTCCTTCTATGAAAAAAATTACAAGAAGTAATTATTCTCCATTCACAAAAGGATTCTCTCTTTTCTCTGCGCCAGTGGTAGTCGTGTCTCCGTGTCCGCTGTAAATCACAGTTTCTTCAGGAAGCGTATACATTTTTGTTCGAATGGAAGTGGCCAACGTATCGAAATCTCCGCCCGGAAGATCGGTTCGCCCAATGCTTCTTTCGAACAACACATCTCCGCTAAAAACAACTCCCGTTTCTTCGAAATAAAAAGCCACATGTCCAGGACTATGTCCAGGTACGAAAAGCACATCTGTTTCAAAACCGTGTCTATTCATTTTTCCTTCTTGAAGAAGATATTCAGGTTCAGGTCCTGGGGTATAGGGAATGCCGTACATGCCAGCGACCAATTCGCTTCGTTCAATATTCACTTGGTCTAATTCATGCGCAATGCCCTTCAACCCGAATTCACGAAAGCAAAAATCCAATCCCATAATGTGGTCTATGTGGCAGTGCGTGAGCCAAACATCAACAACGGTTAATTCTTCCGATTTCAACCAAGAAAGAAACTCAGATTCCTCAATACGATTGCTCATCCCGGGGTCAATGATAACCGCTTGTTTTTCGCTGTTCCAAATGACATGGGTATTTTCAGAAAAGGCGTTGAATTGAAAAGATTGAATATTCATTGCGCAGAGGTATTTTATGTTTGCGAAAATACGCGTACTTTGGTAGTATGATTCGCGGAAAGGGACCAGCATTTTATTTTCTTTTTGTTCTGCTGGTGTTGAACTCAATTGCAGGGCAATGTCAATTTTACAGAGGTTCCAATGTTTCTTTTGGAAAAAACAGAGTACAGCATAAGCCTTTCGATTGGTCGTTTTTCCCCGGTGAGCATTTTGAAGTTTATTATTATCAAGGCGGACAGCAGATTGCCGAGCGATCTTTGTTGTATTGCGAACAGGAAAAAACGCGCCTTCAAAAGTTTTTTAATGTCCAGCTCGACGATAAAATTCAAGTGGTTTGTTTCAACAAACAAAGTGAATTTCGTCAAAGTAATTTAGGGTTGTCAGACGAAGAAACCGCAAGTATTGGCGGCGCTACGAATATTTTAGGAAATAAGATGTTCGTGTATTTCGAAGGAACAGATTTAGAATTGCGCGAGCAAATTGCCTTGGGTCTTTCACGAATCATGTATTTGCAATTGATGTACGGTGGCGATTGGAGAAGCGTGGTTCGCGGAAACAATCGCATTGCCATTCCCACGTGGTTTTCGGAAGGTGTAATTCGTTATGCAGCATTGAAAGACCAACGCGAAAGTGAGCGCACCGCAGAAGATTGGTTCGCTAACGCACGCTATCCTAACATTCATAGATTAACGGGAAGACAAGCGGAATTGGTTGGACATAGCTTCTGGTCATACATTGGAAACATCTACGGTGAAAATGTTGTGCTAGGAATTTTGAATATGACACAATTGTTCCACGGAACAGACGGTGGATTTCAGTATGTCATTGGAAGAAATACAGAGACTGTTGTGGGTGACTATCAGCGCTTTTTAGAACAAGGAAGAGACCTGGTAAAAGTGGAAGAGGAATTGTCTAATCTTCATGTCAAACGAAAGAAGTTCCAATTACTGGAACCCGAACTGGTTGGGAAATTCAAGAATGAATACCTACACGTTACCCCTTCGCATGATTGCCTGAAATGGGCGTACACCATGCACAACAAAGGCGAATACAGGGTCTATATTTATGATACAGAGACGAAGGAAAAAACGAAAGTAGCTCGCGGAGATTTTAAGAGTGACCGCATTCCAGACGAGAGCACACCTCAATTGGCGTGGCATCCGAATGGACAAGTGCTGTCATACGTTACCGAGAAGAATGGAAAACTATTTTGGAATACCTATCAACTTGAAACCGAAGAAAAATCTTCAAAAGAATTATTCCAGGTTGAAAAAATACAGAGCATGAAATATGCTCCAGATGGAAAGAAGGTGGTTATAAGTTCAACCCTTAATGGAAAAACGAACATCAGCATACTGCCTATTACGGCGAATATTCCTCAGAAATTAACTGACGATAATTTCGACGATACAGATCCAGTTTTTTCTGCTGATGGAAATACAATTTACTTCAGTTCGAACAGAGGTTCTAATCTCGCCTTGAACTACCACGACAGCATTCGTTCAGAGGATTCAAATTTCCATATTTATAAATTGAAATTAACCGACGATTATAAAAATGAGGACCTCATTCAATTGACGAATTCGAATTATTCCGATCGCAAATTGGCTTTGGCGAAGGACAATAAAATTCAATTTATTCGAAGCAAAGTACTGTATGATGAGCGTTGCTCGGTGTATAGAGACAGTGCTATTTCGAGCATTGACACGACCATTCATTATCGTTATTTTAATGTGACTGAAGTGTTGCAAAAATCGAATCGTCAAACGACAGGGTTTTTCATAGGTTCTGATTTTAAAGAAGGATTCTGGATAGCCGATGAGTTGGGTGTTCCCTATGCCACAGATTTGAATTTGGTGAATGATAGAGCCATAGAAATTGAAGGCGATGAGAGTCAACCAGAAAAAGAAAAGGCTCCGTATTCCGAAATGATTTGGTTTCCCAAGAAGAAAGATGCAACGCGAATTGATACCGAAAACTTTGCATTTCCAGGAGATAAAAAACGCCAGCTAGAAAGTTTGAAACAGGCAGAGGTGCTAACCAAATTGACGAAAATAGAAATTCCGAAGACAAAGAATTACATGGTGAATTACACCACGAGCTATGTGCAATCTTCCGTCGACAATCAGTTCGCGAGTTCATTTTATCAAAATTATACGGGACCCACAAGCATCTCACCCGGTTTTTCAGGATTCTTTAAAGTTGGAATTTCAGACTTAATGGAAGACTATAAGTTAACCGCCGGTGTTCGCATAGCAGCCAACTTTAACAACAGTGATTTCGGATTGTCTTTTGAAAATTTGAAAAACCGTTGGGACAAGAAAGTGTCTCTGCAAAGGCAGGGGCAAGAGATAACGCAGCAGTACGCGACCATCCGTATTCAGACGTATAATCTTACACATGAATGGAAATACCCATTCACAGAAACAAGTGCTCTTAAATTAACTGCTATCGGTCGTAACGACCGAATGGTCGTTCTGTCGAGTGATCCCTACACGGCGTCATATAAAAATCAGAACGAGTGGAACGTTGGTGGAAAGGTTGAATACATTTTCGACAACACGTACATCAAAGGTTTGAATTACAGAACGGGCACCCGCTTTAAAGCTTGGGGTGAACACTTCCGTCAGCCGAATAAGTTGAAAGAACAAAATTCCATCTACGTTGCTGGTTTTGATTTCCGCCATTACCAATCCATTCATCGTGATTTGATTTTCGCGTTTCGCTTGTGTGGGAGCACTTCCTTTGGCGATTACAAAGTGGTGAATTACTTAGGAGGAGTAGACAATTGGTTGGGTCAGAAAGTAGACAATTCTGTTCTTGTCTCTTCTACACAAGGATACACGTTTCAGGCGTTTGCCGGACCATTGAGAGGTTTTTACGTGAATGCACGGAACGGAAACAATTTCGTTTTAAGTAACTCAGAATTGCGCCTGCCGCTCTTCCGATATTTAAGTAATCGTTCTATCAAATCAGATTTCGCTGATAATTTTCAAGTCATTGGATTTTTCGATATCGGAAGTGCTTGGACAGGAAAAAGTCCATACGATGACGCGAATGACTTCAACACAATTACCGTAACACAAACTCCAGTAACGGTGCAATTGAGAAGCAACAAGGAGCCCATCATTTACGGATATGGATTCGGAATGCGTTCGAAAGTTTTAGGTTATCACATGCGCGCCGATTGGGCGTGGGGCGTAGATGATCACACGGTATTGCCGCGTGTATTTTACTTGTCGTTGAACTTAGATTTCTAAGTTATTTCAAATTCCAAACAGTGTATGCCAACGTGTGTCCAACCGCTTTTAAAGTGGGTTTGCTTATGATACTCATGTTGTCTGAATGCGTGTGATGCGATCCTCCGAATTCAAATTGTGTTCCCATGAAATTTGGTCGCATATCTACAATGTCTAGTGAAGGAACATTTGCCTGAATCATGAACAAATGGTCATCGACGATTCCAGCAGTCTCTTCGTTTTGAAAATATTCGCCGTAACCAAGTTTCGCAGCATTGCCCCAAATGCGATTCACTGCAGTTCCTGCAGATTGCATCGAATATCCCTCCTTGTGGAATCGTGCTCCTTCAGCACCAACCATATCGAGCAACACAGCATATCGCATGGTGCGCTGAGGTTTTTGTTTCGCCCAAAATTGTGAACCTAAACACCAAGAGTAAGCATCGTTTTCTCCATCGGGAGCCCACTCAGGTTTTCCTCCGTCTTCACTATCGAATAAAATAAAATCAACGCCAATGTCTTCAGGTAAATCTTTTGAAATACGCGCCAATTCCAACAATACACCAACGCCACTAGCGCCGTCATTCGCTCCGTCTATGGGTTGTTTGTGTTTGCTCGGATCGGGATCTTTATCTCCGTATGGACGACTGTCCCAGTGCGCAGCCAATACAATGCGTTTCGTTGCTCCTGCATGAACAGAAGCAATTATGTTTCGAACGGAAGTATTTCCACCTTCCCAATTGGGCATGGAACCTAGTTGTTCCTTAACGCTGCAATTGTAACTTTTGAATTTTGAGATTAGCCAATTTCCACAAGCGGCATGGTTTGCATTTCCCGGAACACGCGGACCAAAAGCCACTTGTTTTTGAATAAAAGCGTAACAACTGTCGGTCATGAAATCGGCAGGTTCTAGAACAGCTCCATTCTCAGAGGTATTGTTTTCAGTGCCTTTTGAATTTTTGAAATATGGAGCAAAAGTCTTGAATAGAAAGCCGCCCACAACAAACACAACAAGCACAATGGCTATGACCTTTTTATTATTTTTCATGTGTCCAGGTTGTTCCTTCTTTCGAATCTTGAAGTTGGATGTTTATTGCTTTTAATTCATCGCGAATTAAGTCAGATGTTGCGAAATCTTTTTTGGTTTTTGCTTCTGCACGCAAACGTATGATCACTTGCATGAGGTCGTTTGAAATATCATTCGATGCGCCACTAACTTCCGCTTGAAGTCCGAGCACATCAAAGACAAATCCGTTGACTAATTTTTGAAGACGATCAATGTCTGATTTTGTGAGTTGAATTTTATTATCCAAACACGAATTAATCACTTTCACGGCTTCGAACAAATGCGCAATAAGAATAGGAGTGTTGAAGTCATCGCTCATGGCTTCGTAGCAGTTCTTTTCTAACGCTTCAACATCATAAGTGCTAGAATCGCTTCCCGTTAATGAACCTACTTTTTCTAATGCTTGCATTAACCTTTCAAACCCTTTCTCAGAAGCCTTCAGTGCTTCA
>JBILTF010000108.1:0-5357 GCA_044371675.1 Flavobacteriales bacterium | reverse complement strand
AATTTGCACATCAATGCCTGTAATGGCAAGCGGATGACACAGTGGAATTAAACTCGACGTCTGCTTCACCCCTTGAATTCCGGCAATGCGGGCGGTTTGAAACACAGGACCTTTAGGCGATTGGTATTCGTTATTTTGAAACAACTGTTTCAGGTTGTCAGGAAAGACAATCTCTGCAACCGCCGTGGCATGGCGCAGCGTATCGTTCTTTTCAGAAACGTCGACCATTGCGGCGTTTCCCTTTTCATTTACATGTGACAAGTGTTCCATCGTTTCAAATTTATGGAAGGAATGAGTTTTTTACTTCTTTTTAGTTGGGAAGACAACCTTTTTGCCTGTAAAAAGGTTTTATATTCGTTCAGCCCAAAAATGCGCACAAATAAATTAAATATATCCCGCTGTAAGACCTTCAGACTTGCGCTCTGTCTCTTAGCATTGAGTTTGTTTAATTCTATTTCTGCTTCGCATTTAATTGGCGGAGAGGTTTATTACACGCACACTTCAGGAAATAATTATACGGTTACCTTAAAAATTTTCCGTGATTGTGGTCCTGCGAATGTGAACGAAACAGATTTCGACGCTGCTGTTTCGATTGGCATTTTCACTAGCAACAACGATCTCTATAGCGATCTTTCTGTTAATTTAATTAGCACGAACGTCACCACCATTCCAATAACACTAAACAACCCGTGCTTTGTTCTTCCGCCAGATATTTGCGTTGAACAAGCTATCTATACCGCAAGTGTTAACCTTCCTCCAACGCCGGGCGGATATAACATCGTTCACCAACGATGCTGCTTTCAACCTAGCATTGACAATTTAATATCGCCACAGTCACAAGGTGTCTCTTACGTAGCTCATGTGCCAGGAACTGGCGAACTCGCTGCAGGATATAATTCAAGTCCTCGTTTTAACAACTTCCCTCCACCAGCCTTGTGCAAAGACGCTTCTTTCGCTTTCGATCATTCGGCTATGGATCCCGATGGCGATGTGATTGTCTATTCTTTTTGCGCGCCTTATTTATTTTCGGACCAGTTCGATCCTATGCCCAATCCGCCGAACAATCCACCCTATCCAAACCTAACATATGGTCCTGGCTTTTCTCCAACTTATCCCATCACCAGTAATCCCGTAATGGGCATTCATCCCACTACCGGATTAATTAGCGGAACTGCTACTCAACTTGGACAATATACGATTACGGTTTGTGCGGAAGAATACAGAAATGGTGTTTTCATTTCAACCACGCGCCGAACATTTCAATTCAACGTCACCCTTTGCGATCAATCCATTATTGCAAGCATTCCTGAGCAAACCTCTTTGTGCAATGGGCTTGTTGTTAGCTTAACGAACGAAAGTGTGAATTCTACATTTTGGGAGTGGGATTTTGGGGTTCCGTTCGACGATACCGATGTGAGCACAGAACAAAACCCCTCATTTACTTATCCAAACCCTGGGACATATACCATAACACTCGTAGCGAATCCAGGTTGGTCGTGCTCAGACACCGCGACAGTTAATTATACAGTCTTTCCCGACATCGAGCCAATTATTACTGTTGAAGACTATGCGTGTGTGAATAATCTCGACACTTACGATTTCATGGGATCTGCCACTTTCGTTGCAAACAACGGAACATTACTTTGGAATTTCGGAACAAACTCAAATCCGACGTCAGCCAACGTCGTTCACCCACAAGGAATTATTTTCGATTCGAACGAAGGTGTTCACACTGTTACGCTTACTGCTACAACAAGCGATGGATGTGTTGCAGACACTACGATTACAATTGTTAATCCGCCCGATCCAGTCGCTGTTATTCCAAACCAATCTACTTTTTGTGATGGATTAACCTATACTTTTTTAAACGCTTCTCAAAATGCGACCGAATATTGGTGGGAATTCAACACCGTTTTTAACGGTGATTATTCGGATGATTTGGAGCCTAGTTTTTCATTTCCAGATACTGGAAGCTACACCATTCAGCTCATTGCGTCGTCGCCATTTAATTGTCCGGACACCACAACGAACACAATAGAGATTCAAGGAAATTTAATCCCTTCGTTTCCTGCACAGAATACACAATGCCTTTCCACCAACAGTTTCGACTTTCAGGCTGTTGGAGCAAACACAAATTTCGCAACCTATCTGTGGGATTTCGGAAATTCGGAAATTCAAAATTCAACATTGGCCAATCCTCAAAACATTTCCTATTCCCAAGAAGGAACATACAGCGTCACCTTGAGCATTACTGAAAACGGTTGCACCGAATCTTATATCGATAATGTTTGGGTTCCAATAGACCCTTCACTCGACCCTTCTATTTTTCCAGCGGCAGGGTGTCCGCCTGTTTTCGGAACATTTAACGCCGTTGCGCAAAGCAATACGCAATTGTTTTACGAGTGGGACTTCGGAGATGGAACAGGTAGTTTTCAACCCGAAAATTTACACATCTACAATACGCCTGGAACCTACGACGTATCGCTCATGGTGTATACAGTGAACGGGTGTGTCGACACGCTCTATCAAAGTTTGAACGATGCGATTACTGTGTATCCCCTGCCGAATGCAGGCTTCTCCATTACTCCACAAACAGTTGATATTTTGAATTCGAATACCATCATTACAGATCTTTCCACCGGAGGAATTGATTGTGTCTATTCGATGTCAGATGGCGGAATTAGCAGCGATTGCAATTTTCCTTACGAATGGACCGAAGCAGGAATTCAAACCATTACACAAACCGTTACGAATGAATACGGCTGCATTGATCAAGCAACAGGAGAAATTATTGTTGCCGGATTCTTGTTCTATGCTCCAAATAGTTTTTCTCCGAACGACGATGGAATAAATGACGAATGGATTCCTGAATCAACGGGAACGACAAGCTATAATTTAGAAATCTACGACCGTTGGGGACGAATCATTTTCCAAACGAATAATCCCAAAGCAGCTTGGACAGGCAACGTGTTAAACGGTGAATACTTTGCCGCGAACGGCGTTTACAATTATCAAATTCGAATGACGGATTTAATTGAATTGCCGCATGAATTTTCAGGACACATCGTGCTTTTTAGATAAAGCAAGAAAGTCTATGACGAATGTTCTTCGAACGAATGCCTATGGCGAATGTCTGCGACTAACTTTCTTTAAAACACGAAATTAAACGAGACGTTGAATGCAAGTCCGCGCATTTGACGAGTGTTCTTGAAAGGAACCATATAGTTGACCTTCGTATCGATTAAAACGTATTTATTCTTGAAAATTTCCAATCCAATGGCGGGTGCTAAATAGGCAAAAGTCTCCTTGCGTTTTTCGTTCGAAGCAAGCATTCCGCCGAATGTATATCCGCTGTATAGATTGAAGAATTTCTTTGAACCTCTTCCAAGATGACGTGAATAAAAATCCTGACCGAATCCGAAAATGAACATCTCAGAATAGTGCATTGTATCTGGATCTATTTTGTTGGTCGTTTTGTATGCGCCTAACGTCGCGAAGGACTTGCCTTTGGTGAATACATATTTCAAAAACACACCTTGATAGTATGGGCTGCTTAACGTATCCTGCGGTTCTTCTATTTGCAAATAAGAATATTCAACACCCGGCATGTTTATCCATTGAACAGAACTGTTTTGCGGAGTATACGTCTCGTCTTCAATTTCTAAATCAACCACGTAATAATATTCCGTGCTTGTGAGATTGTTTAAATCGGTTTGCGAAGTGCGAATGGTTGTTTCCCAATTTTTCAACTCACTCCACATGGTCTTGTATTGTTCCGTCTGCGGATCCATCTTTTCCATCAATGAACTTTGAAGTTCAATCTGATCCTGATAGTACTTGATGTTTCCTTTCAATTCTTCTACACGTGCAGTATTGTCTGTTGTGTTTAAGTTGTTTTCTGTGAACAAACCCATGTCCTTCACAACCTCTTTATACGCCGTATACAATTTCGGTTCAATGCTGAAATTCACGGTGTACTTCAATGGGGATTCGTTCTGACGAGAAACCATAATGTTATTGGAAGTAATGAATGTATTCATTTTCTGAACTGAAATCCAGTAATCAGTAGTTTGAATGCGCTGCTCTACTGTAGTCACTCTGTAACGCACTTGTGCATTCAACACCACACAACTCACAACCGCAAACAAAAGGAAAAGTAACTTTTTCATTTCAACATATTTCCACAAATATAAGTGCGTCCGAACTTTAAGATTAACTTTGCAACCTCATTTGCAGAATACCATGTTTGAAAATTTATCCGATAAGTTAGAGAGAGCGCTGAAAGTCTTAAAAGGACACGGCCAAATTACAGAAGTTAACGTTTCTGAAACGTTGAAAGAAGTGCGTCGTGCTTTATTAGACTCTGACGTTAGTTACAAGACCGCGAAGGAGTTCGCCGATCGCGTTAAAGAGAAGGCACTTGGACAAAAAGTTTTAACTGCTATTAGCCCAGGACAATTATTGGTGAAGATTACCCAAGACGAGTTGAAAGACTTGATGGGAGGTGAACACAGCGAGCTGAACTTCCAAGGAAATCCTGGCGTTATCTTAATGAGCGGTTTACAAGGTTCGGGTAAGACTACGTTTTCCGGAAAGCTTGCGAATTACTTAAAAACAAAAAAAGGAAAGAACCCGTTGTTGGTTGCCTGCGATATCTATCGTCCAGCTGCGATTAACCAATTGCACATCGTTGGAGACAGCATAGGAGTTGCAGTATATAGCGAACCTGAAAATAAAGACGCCGTTTCCATTGCGAAAAATGCATTAGCCTACGCAAAGCAAAACGGATACAACGTAGTAATTGTCGATACTGCCGGTCGCTTGGCGGTTGACGAACAGATGATGACCGAAATTGCTGCGGTGAAGGAAGCCCTTCAACCGACAGAAACTTTGTTTGTGGTAGATGCCATGACCGGTCAAGATGCTGTGAATACCGCGAAAGCGTTTCATGATAAATTGAATTTCGATGGTGTTATTCTCACCAAGTTAGATGGCGACACCCGCGGTGGAGCTGCGCTGAGTATTAAATCTGAAGTTAACAAACCCATTAAGTTTGTTGGTACTGGAGAGAAAATGGACGCGATTGACGTGTTCTATCCCGAGCGTATGGCAAGCCGTATTCTTGGAATGGGCGACGTGATTTCCTTGGTTGAAAAAGCACAAGAGCAATTCGATGAAGAACAAGCCAAGCGTCTTGAAAAGCGCATTAAGAAAGACCAATTCGACTTCAATGACTTCCTAGAACAAATAGGTCAGATCAAGAAAATGGGAAGCATGAAAGACCTGATGGGTATGCTTCCTGGAATGGGGCAATTGAAAAATGTAGATGTAAACGACGATGCGTTTAAATATGTTGA
>JBILTF010000107.1:0-5358 GCA_044371675.1 Flavobacteriales bacterium | reverse complement strand
TTATTTTTCCAATGGGCAACAGCTGCGTTTAGCAGAGTAACGGTGCCCACTACATTTGTTTGCACGAATTCCATGGGGTTTGAAATGCTGCGATCTACATGCGACTCAGCGGCCAAATGAATAACACCGTCGAAATTGTATTTCTCGAAAAGCGATTGCACGAAAGGTGCATCGGCAATGTCTCCTTTCTCGAATGTGTAGTTTGGAAGGTGTTCAATGTCTTTTAAATTCTCTAAGTTGCCCGCATAGGTAAGCTTATCGAGATTCACTACGTTTAGTTCATTGTGCGTTCGCAAAAAATGACGAACCACGTGTGAGCCAATGAATCCGGCACCACCGGTGATTAACAAACTTAATCTATTCAATTATTCGCTTTTTAAGTAGCCTGGAAATAATTCTGATGCCAATTGCAAATCATGAGAAACCATAATTCTTACCATTTCCGAAAAAGGTGTTTTATTTGGATTCCAACCTAGCAATTTTTCAGCTTTTTTTGGATTGCCTATTAGTAAATCAACTTCAGTTGGACGGAAGTAAAGCGGGTCTACCTCAATAATTACATCACCATTCCTACTGTTAATGCCTTTCTCGTTAACTCCATCGCCCCGCCATTCAATTTCTATTCCTATTTCTTTAAAAGCCAAATCACAAAAATCCTTTACTGTATGGGTCACGCCTGTTGCTATAACAAAATCTTCTGCAACAGGTTGTTGTAACATTCTCCACATGCAATCTACATAATCCTTTGCATAACCCCAATCTCTAGATGCATTCAAATTCCCCAGGTACAGTTTTTTTTGTGTCCCTACCTTAATTCTAGCTACAGAAGTCGTGATTTTTCTGCTTACAAAAGTCTCTCCCCTTCTTTCACTTTCGTGGTTAAACAATATTCCGTTTACTGCATAAATTCCATATGCTTCTCTATAATTTTTTACTATCCAATAGGCATACAATTTTGCAACACCATATGGTGAGCGAGGATAAAAAGGAGTATCCTCAGATTGAGGAATTTCTGTAACCTTACCATATATCTCACTTGAAGAAGCTTGATAAAATTTACATTTTTTTTCTAAATTCAAAATTCTAAGGGCCTCTAAAATTCTCAAAGTTCCGATAGCGTCTACATCCGCAGTATATTCAGGCACTTCAAAAGAAACTTTTACGTGACTTTGAGCTGCTAAATTGTAAACCTCATCGGGCATTACTTTCTTTAGTACACTTAATACAGACAGAGAATCTGTTAAATCACCATAATGCAAATTAACCCTTTTGCTATTTCGAGTGTCGCTAATCCAATCATTAAAATAAAGGTGCTCTATTCTGCTAGTATTAAAAGTAGAAGATCTGCGTATTAACCCATGGACTTCATAGCCTTTCTCTAACAATAATTCAGCAAGAAAAGACCCGTCTTGACCGGTTATACCTGTTACTAAAGCAATTTTTGTTTTGTTCATTTTTCCATTACAGAATTAACTTATTTGTCTACAGCCTCCCGTCTGAAATTCCAGGTGCTAAAAACCCTTTCACATCAAAAATCACTTGATTCTGCACCTTTTCGATATCAAGATCTTTAAATTGGTCATGAGCAACTCCCAAAATGATTCCTTGATAAATCAACAGATCCTTTTTAGAAAGTTCCGTTAAAAGAGTAAAACCAAATTCACCCAACAATTCATCCGAATTAGCCCAAGGGTCATATATATCTACAATGCATCCAAACTCAAGCAGTTCCTTCCGGATATCAACAATTTTAGTGTTTCGAATATCGGGACAATTCTCTTTGAAAGTAATCCCAAGAATTAATACACGGGCATTTTTTATTTGAATACCTTTTGATATCAGCAGCTTAATCATTTTGTTAGCAACAAAAGCACCCATCCCATCATTTACTCTCCTTCCTGAAAGAATTACGGCGGGGTGATAACCTGCCTGTTCAGCCTTATAGGCTAAATAATACGGATCTACTCCAATACAATGACCGCCTACCAACCCCGGTTTATATTTTAAAAAATTCCATTTTGTTCCTGCAGCCTCTAGAACCTCATGCGTGTCTATTCCTAAACGATCAAAAATGAGAGAAAGTTCGTTAACGAAAGAAATGTTTACATCTCGTTGCGCATTTTCTATGGCCTTTGAAGCTTCGGCCACCTTCAAAGAAGAAGCTCTAAACGTGCCCGCCTCGATGATGCTACTATACAATTGATCCACAACTTCAGCTATTTCCGGCGTACTGCCGCTGGTAACCTTTTTAATTTTCGTTAAAGTATTTACTTTATCTCCTGGATTAATGCGCTCGGGTGAATAGCCACAGAAGAAATCTTCATTGAATTTCAATCCGGAAAACTCTTCTAAAACCGGAACGCAATCTTCTTCCGTGCAACCAGGATAGGTTGTGCTTTCGTAAATAACAATATCGTTTTTCTTTAATACCCCTCCTATCAATCGCGAAGCTGAAATAAGTATTCTTAAGTCTGGTCTTTTACTCTCGTCTATGGGTGTTGGAACGGTTACAATGTATACATTAGATTCAGCTAAAGAAGCACTTTCAAATGAAAGGTAAAGTCCCTTGGCCTCATTTGAAAGGCTCTTCAGAACCGCTGTTAACTCACCCTTACTTGTTTCCTTAGTAGTGTCTTCCCCAGCAATCAATTGATTGATTCTATTCTCATTAATATCGAACCCAACTACCGCATACTTCTTAGCAAATTCAACCGCTAAAGGCAGTCCAACGTATCCCAATCCGATGATAGCGATTTTCTTGTTTTCGAGCATTTTCTGATTTTATTGCGAAGATAGGGATTATGTCTGATGGGCAATAATACCCAATGTGTTTAATCACCAACGGTGATCAATCTTTCGGGTCAATCGCTGCACGGTCAAGTCTGCGATGAAGGAATTACGTTGTAAGAACTACTTTGTTAAATCTTACCTATTTCCTTAGTGAAATCCTAAAAACCGTCCCTTCCCCGGCCGAACTCGAAAGAACATAAATCCCGCCTTTGTGGTAATTTTTCACAATGCGTTTGGCGAGAGAAAGACCGAGACCCCATCCTCGTAGCTTGGTGGTGTAGCCAGGGTCGAAGATGGTTTTCCATTTGCGTTTCGGGATGCCCTTGCCGCTGTCTTTGATGTCTATGAAGACTTTGCCGTTGGCCTCGTGAATAGATACTGTCAACTGTCCTTTCGCGTCCATGGCGTCGACGCTGTTCTTGATAAGATTTTCAATGACCCAACTGAATAACGCAACGTTCACATTCACTTTCGGATTGCCTTCTGACTTCACCGCTATGTTTACCTCAGAAGAAATACGGACGCGCAAGTAGTCTAAGATTTCTTCCACCAAGTCTTTCGCGCCGACTGGAGTAAGTGCTGCTTCTGAGCCGATTTTCGAGAAGCGCTCGGTAATGGTTGAAAGACGCTCGATGTCTTTGTTGAACTCGTCTATGAGTGCCTTCGATACTCCTTGTTGCTCGAACAAATCGCGCCACGCCATAAGCGCAGAAAGGGGAGTGCCCAACTGATGCGCGGTCTCCTTCGCCATACCCACCCATACCAAATTCTGCTCTGATCTTCTGAACGTAGAGAAGAGAATGTAGGCCACGAATAGGAAAACGCCTATGAGCGACAACAGCAAATACGGAAACAACTTCAACTGCTGAATGGTAGCAGAGTCGTCGTAAAAAATATACTGCGTAGAACGTCCAGGTATCTTAATTTCAATGGGCTCATACCCTTCTTTCATTTCCGTCAACACCTGACTTACATTGAACTTCAGCGTGTCTATCTTTCCAACCTGAACAACATTCATCTTCGTGCTGTCGGTAACAATTACCGGAACAGAAGCAGTATTGATAACCGTTTCATTGAAGAACGAAGAAACCAAATCGTCGATGGTTTGCTTCAACTCTTTGTACATGTAACTGTTGCTGTAGTAAACAACAATATCGGCATCTGGAAAGGGAATGGGCTTGTACTCTTGTTCGAATTGCAAACGTAATTCTTCTATGCGCACAGGGTCTTTGATGTACGCCGAATCGATGTTTCGCGACAACTGAAATTCATTCTTCGTATTACAAACCAAAAAAGGAATGGTCTTATTCTGAGCCAACACATCGACGGCAAACGTAAGATCTCCTTGCGGATTGGAGATGGTGTTCATGGCTCTTCCCAGAATCTCTGCCTTACGTGTTTCTTCGGAACGTAAACTGTCGAACAACACTTGCGTAAGCTTCACCAATTCTTCCTTCTTGCGAATGGCACTGTGCCACAACTCTACCTTCGCTTTTTCTTCGTCGCGAATGCGTCGTGCAATGCTGTTGGTGTACCACAAGGTAACGCCCGCAATGGTTGCGGCTAAGAGCAATAAGATTACTTTCCAACGTTGTTTGTTTTGCAGTACTGACATAAATGTAGTTAGTCTTTGTGAGCGAGATCTAATAAAAAAGCGTATTCGAGCGCCACTTCCTTCAACGCTTCAAAACGCCCTGACTTGCCGCCGTGTCCGGCTTCCATGGTACATTTGAAGAACAATTTATTCGAATCAGTCTTCGTATCGCGCAACTTCGCCACGTATTTCGCAGGCTCCCAATATTGTACCTGACTGTCCCAATATCCTGTTGTTACTAAAGTATGCGGATAGTCTTTCGCTTCAATGTTATCGATAGGCGAATAACTTAACATGTAGTCGTAATATTCTTTGTCTTTCGGATTTCCCCACTCATCGAATTCAAACGTGGTCAGTGGAATGCTTTCGTCGAGCATGGTCGTTACAACGTCTACAAACGGCACTGCGCTTATGATTCCGTTGAACAATGAAGGCGCCATGTTGGCTACTGCACCCATTAACAATCCTCCCGCGCTTCCGCCCATAGCGAACAAGTGCTTGCTTGCTGTGTAGTCTTCCTTCACCAAAAATTCTCCGCAAGCAATGAAGTCGGTGAAGGTGTTTCGCTTCTTCAACAATTTTCCGTCATCGTACCAACCGCGACCCATATCGCTTCCTCCTCGAATGTGCGCAATGGCAAAAACAAATCCTCTGTTCAACATGGAAAGTCTTGCGCTGCTGAATCCGGCGTCTATGCTGTGTCCGTAGCTGCCGTAGGCGTACAGCAGACAAGGGGCACTTCCGTTGGGCTCAAAATCTTTTTTGTAAACCAACGAAATGGGAACGCGAGTGCCGTCTTGTGCCGTTGCAAAAATGCGTTCACTCTTATAATCGCTGGCATTGAATTCACCCAAGACCGGCTGTTGTTTTTTCAACTCGCGTGTGCGCGACTTCATGTTGTAATCGAACACGCTTCCGGGTGTGGTCATAGATGAATATCCGAAGCGAAGCGTCTCGGTATCGAATTCCGGATT
>JBILTF010000044.1:0-18630 GCA_044371675.1 Flavobacteriales bacterium | reverse complement strand
TTATAACCAACACCCCGAATCGATAAAAATCGCTTGTCTGCATTGGGATGCGACTCGAAAATTTTCCGAAAATTTAAAATGAAATTATCAATCGTTCGGTTGTGCGTAACCGTATCGTATCCCCAAACTTTTTCCAAAATCTCTTCTCGGCTAACGGCTTCACCCTGTTTGGAAACTAGGAGTTTTAACAACATCATTTCACGCTTAGTTATGGCAACAAGGCCTTCAGGTGTTTCTACTTCATATTTGTTGAAGTATACGGTGCAGGGGCCAATGATAAATGTTTCTAAGTCCTCCATTGAGCGATGACCATCTGATTTTCGGACGATAAGTTTTTTACTACGTAGCAAGAGCTCTTCCCATTCGAATGGCTTCGCCAAATAATCGTCGCCTCCCACTTTCAGCCCTTCAACCTTGTCTTTGCCTGTGCCTTTGGCTGAAAGAAAGAGCACAGGAGTTTGATTGCCACCCAATCGAAGAGATTCGCAAATGGAAATACCATCCATTTCTGGAAGCATAACATCGAGAATGATTAAGTCGTAGAATTTTTCCTGAGCACTTTTAAGTGCAGACAATCCTTTCGATTCAACATGTACCTCAAATCCCTCTATTTCAAAATTGAGTTTTAACGTTTTTGCAATGGAATTCTCGTCCTCTGCAATCAATAACCGATAGATGTTCTGAGTGTTTTTCACACCGCAAATTTATGCTACCTTGCACGCAAATTACAGTTATGGAGCATAAATTCCATCCGGAAAATATGATCTCTCATTTGGGGATCGAAATATTGAAGAATGAACCTGGTCGTGTAGAAGCAAGAATGCCCGTGGATAAACGTACCATTCAACCCTTCGGACTTCTTCATGGTGGTGCAAGTGCGGTATTGGCAGAAACAATTGGAAGTATTGGCGCTCACGAAGCAGTGAAGGCAGAGGGAGGCGTTGCCGTGGGTCTTGAGCTAAACATTAATCATTTGAAATCTGCCACAACCGATTTTGTATACGGTATCGGTGAACCCATTCATTTGGGCCGTAGCACTCAAGTGTGGGATGTGAAAATTCGCGATCATGCCGGTAGTCTAATCGCTATTGCCCGTTTAACAGTAATGGTTAAATACGCGAAATGAGTATTATTCGACTACGACTTCCTCAGACTGGGTTTGAAAAAAACGTTAGCGCTGCACGGACCTTTGTTTTGAGGAGTGAATTTCGAGGTGAAATAAATTTTGCTAGTTCTGATGAGCAGTATATGCAGGCCGTTGAAAAAGGAATTGCTCAAATTGAAGACGGTCTAGCGAAGAAAATAGTATTAAGCCGAATTGTATCCTTTCCTCATCAAGGTCATACAGCAGAGGGGATATTTAATTCCTTCAATGAAAAATTCCTCGATGCAGCCGTGTTCGCTTTTACAGACGAAAACAACGCACATTGGATAGGAGCAACACCTGAACTGTTGTTTCGAAAACGAGGAAACTCTTATTCAACAATAAGCTTAGCGGGAACCAGGAAGGCAGGAACGACAGAAGAATGGGGAAAGAAAGAAATAGAAGAGCAGCATTTAGTTACGGAATTCATTCAACAGGAATTGAAAGTAATCGGTGCGAGAAATATTCAATGCAACGAATTGCATACGCGCAATGCAGGCTCTATTGAGCATTTGTGCAATGAAATTTCGTTTGAATACAGTGGCGATTGGAAGGAAATCATGAATACCCTGCACCCAACTCCTGCCGTCTGCGGAATGCCCAGGGAGAAAGCTAAGAGAATCATTGAAGACTTGGAAACACACGATAGGGAATACTATACGGGTCTCATTGGAATAGAACAGGGAGATAATGTCGATGTATATGTCATACTCCGTTGTTTGAAGTACAGCGAGGACCTGCTTCATGTTTTTGTCGGTGCTGGAATTACAGCAGAAAGTGTCCCGACGTTTGAAGCACGCGAAACGCGTTGGAAGGCAGACTCGCTGACAAGCGTAATTTTTTAACTTTTGAACGATTCATTCGTCGCGGTGTTTCTATCTTCGTGGCCCGCATGAAAATCTCATCGAAAAAAGTAGTCTCCTATATCTTGGGTGCTCTGAAAAGTGCAGGCATATCCGATGTTGTGCTTACGCCAGGCTCTCGAAACGCGCCATTCAGTATTTCAATTGCGAACACTCCTTTTTTTGAAACCTATTCTATCGTCGATGAAAGATCAGCGGCGTTTTTTGCAATGGGTCTTTCTCAGCAATCGAAAAAGCCAACAGTTTTGATTTGTACAAGCGGTACGGCCTTGTTGAATTACGCTCCTGCGATTGCCGAAGCCTATTACCAGCGCATTCCATTGCTTGTCATTTCAGCAGACAGGCCAGAAGAGTGGATAGATAGAGGAGAAGGACAGTGCATTCGCCAGAATAATGTATTCCAGAATTACGCAGATTATTCATCCTCTTTAATTGCTGATGAAAAGGAAGGTTCCGTTCAAAACAAAGAAATCATTCAAAATACAATTCAATATCTAGTTTCCAATAAGGGACCCGTTCATTTGAACGTTCCGTTTCAAGAACCGCTGTATGAATTAGTCGATTGCGAAGAACTTCCTTCGTTTCAATTTGGAACGAAAAACAATGCAGTTGAGGTATTGAAGGAATTGGATCAAAGTCTTGAAATAATTCAACAGGCAGAAAGAATCATGGTTCTTGTTGGACAGCACGTTTATGATGATTTTTCGAAGGAATTAGAGCAATTCAACCAGCTGCAACAAGTTATTGTTCTAACTGAAACGCATGCCAATGTGAACATTGAAAACGCGTTTCCATGCATCGATAGATTAATTATGGGTTTAGGCGGAAACGCCCAACAGACTTTGGCGCCAGATGCGTTGATTACAATTGGAACGAATGTCATTTCAAGAAAAATTAAAGCGATTCTAAGAAAGGCGAAGGCGAAGCATATTCAAGTGGGGTTGAATGAAAAGCCAATGGATACTTTCGATTGTATTGAATTTCAATGCAATCTCACGCCACATGAATTTTTCAGTTCGTTCAAAGAGATTGAAAGTAAATCTGAGTGGAAGAGCAAGTTGATTTCCATTCAAGAAAATCAAATCAAGCAAGTGGAAGCTTGGTTGTCGGTTGCAGCTTTTTCTGACATTTCTGTTTTTTCTTCCTTATTGAAATTCATTCCGGATGGAACAGACGTTCAAATGGGAAACAGTTCGGTGGTCCGATACATTCAGCTTTTCAATCAGAATAAAAATGTAACTTATTTTGGAAATAGAGGAGTGGCTGGGATAGACGGTTCAACAAGCACCACCATTGGCGCGGCTTGGAAGACGAAGAAACCGACTCTTTTGATTTCGGGAGATTTATCGTTTCATTACGACAGCAATGCTTTCTGGAATAACTACCTCTCAAGTGAATTGAAAGTGATTGTCATTAACAACGGTGGTGGTGGAATTTTTAGAATCATTGATGGGTCGAAAGACACCGAACATTTGCAGCAATATTTCGAGACAGCCCACAGCAGTAGGTCCATAAAAGGCATTGCCGATTTATACAGCCTGAATTATTTCTGCGCAGCGAATAATGATGAATTGAATGAAGTGCTACCTTTGTTCTTCAACCAGAGCAATGTTTCTGTGTTGGAAATATTCACACCCAAAGAAGATAATCCGAAGGCATTGGACGCCTTCTTTCAACATACACAAAAGATATGAGTGCACAGTGGACATCCATAAAGACCTACGAGGATATTCGATTTGAATTCTATGAAGGTATTGCGAAAATCACAATCAACAGACCGCAAGTGTATAACGCGTTCAGACCGCAAACGAATGTGGAAATGATTGAGGCCATGGACATTTGTCGCGAGCGTCAAGACATTGCCGTTGTGGTTTTAACCGGTGAAGGCGACAAAGCATTTTGTAGCGGCGGAGATCAAAACGTAAAAGGTGTTGGCGGTTATGTAGACGAGCGTGGTGTTCCAAGATTGAACGTCTTGGATTTACACAAGCGCATTCGCGAGCTGCCTAAGCCCGTTATTGCTATGGTGAATGGTTATGCCATCGGTGGCGGACACGTGCTGCACGTAGTGTGTGATTTAACGATTGCTTCAGACAATGCGCGTTTCGGACAAACAGGACCGAAGGTGGGAAGCTTCGATGCCGGATTTGGATCGAGCTATTTGGCAAGACAAGTAGGCCAAAAGAAAGCACGCGAGATTTGGTTCTTGTGTGAACAATACACTGCTGCTGAAGCTGAGGCAATGGGCATGGTGAACAAAGTAGTGAAGTTGGAAGAGCTAGAAGCCACAACGGTTCAATGGTGTAAGACCATCATGAAAAGAAGTCCTTTGGCCATTCGTATGATTAAGCGCGGATTGAATGCAGAATTAGATGGACAACGAGGGCTAATGGAATTTGCGGGTGATGCAACTTTGCTCTATTACTTGACTGAAGAGGCACAAGAGGGGAAGAAGGCTTTTCTTGAAAAACGCGATCCCGATTTTCAGCAATTTCCGAAGTTCCCATAATGGTGAAACATTGGATAACCGCTATGCGCTTGCGAACGCTTCCTTTAGCGGCAGCAGGTATCTTGGCTGGCAGTGCAGGGTTGAAGACTGAAATTTATTCGTCTTCAATTTTTGTATTGGCTCTCTTAACCGCATTGGCTTTGCAAATATTTTCAAATCTAGCAAACGACTACGGCGATTTTCAAAACGGCGCAGATGGAAAAGACCGCGTAGGTCCAGCACGAATGGTTCAAAGTGGAAATATTTCCGCAGAACAAATGAAACGCGGACTCTATGTTTCAGGAGCCATAGCATTCGCTTTGGGAGTTTTATTGTTGAATGAAGTTTTTGTGGTGAAGAAAAATTGGCTCGGATTCGGAATTTATTTGGGTGTTGGAATCTCCTCTATTTGGGCGGCGTTCAGATACACTGCAGGAAAGAATCCGTATGGATACAAAGGGCTAGGCGATTTGTTTGTCTTCTTGTTTTTCGGAGTTGTTTCAGTATTGTCAATGTCTTATTTTTTATCTGGAAAGATTGGAGTAATCGCTATGTTGAATACAGTAATTGTGGGAATGTTAAGCATGGCTGTCCTTCACTTAAACAATCTTCGCGATCACATTTCAGACGCGAAAGCAGGAAAGCATACCTTGGTGGTGAAGCTTGGTTTTGAAAAAGGGAAGAAATTACATTTCATTTGGTTGGGTGCTGCATTCCTTGCTGGGGTAGTTGAAGTATTCATTACCTCTTATCATTACGCATTCTATTTGCTCCCGTTTTTTATTCTTCTGGTGCATGCGAAAAAAGTTTATTCATGCAGTAACCCGCAGCATCTCGATTCAGAATTAAAGAAGGTAGCACTTTCAACATTCGCTATTGCACTGCTATTGCTCATTTTTTTACCGAATGTGTAAGTTCGAATTGTATATTTGAGCATGTCTTCAAACAGGGAAATCAAAGGAATAGCAATTTCTTATCTATTGGCAATTGTTGGTACGATATTGTCGAATGAAACATTTGTTCTCAAGGATATTATTTATGTATTAAAGTCAACTCCGCCATACAGAAACACGCAGGAGATTTATTTTATTTGGTTTGGATTTTTTCCAGCCCTTTTCCTTTTTTTAAACGGTTATACTATGACGCTCGCTTTTAAATCAAGAAAGCAGAGCTCAAGCCGATTAATGGGGCATTACAGTAGACGAGGTTTGGTTCTTCTTGCATTGGGCTTATTGTTTGTGGGTTTTTGGCCTGCGAATATTTTGATTATCGCAGGAATTTGTTTTTTTGTTTCGCCCTTATTTATTCGTTGGGAGTCTTTACTGCTTCAGATTTTGTTATTTTCTGTGGTTGTACTTTCAACAGTACTCGGGAATTTAGACATTCCAATTTCCCCGTCATTCGCAGGGTTTAAACTACAAGAGGTGAGCGCCGTAAATATCTTAGGCTTTCTGTTCTTTAACGGCAATTATTCAGTCCTTCCTTGGATTTCATTTTTTATTCTGGGTATTGTTTTCGGAAAATCTAGCGTAAAGGTGAGAGGTTGGTTTCCGCCAATTGCTGTCTTTGGAGCTGCTATGACGATTGCGGGAATAGTGGTTCAACCGTTTCTGAACAAGATGTTTGGAGATGTTGGTGAGTTAAATGTTTTTTCGAATAACATCATGAGTATTCGTTTTCACACCTTTTCTTTTTTTCTTTTTGAGTCAGGCCTTGTACTTATGGCTGTAAGTGCAATAAATTATTTCGGCAAGAAATGGAATGAAACAATAGGAGGTGCAAAGATTATTGCATGGATAGATCGTTTCTCGTCTTCGAAATACACTTTGTATTTTTTCGTGTGTTTAGAAACGGGCGTGCTGTGGTCATTGGTGAAAGGAGGAAATCAAGCGCGGATTTATTGGTTTAAATCAATCTGGATTTTAATTCCAACGTCATTGGTGATGATGGCGTTATCTTTTTTATTGGTGCTCTGGTGGAAGAAAAAAGTCACTGATAAAGCGCCAGTGGAGTGGTTGCTAAAGAACATTTCAGGTTCAAGAAAATGAGATGGAGGTATACTCATCGAATCCTTCAGTTCAATAAACCGGCAAAGACAAGTCGAGATATTTTGTTTACCCGCGACAGTTGGATTCTCCAATTAGTAGATTCTATTGGTAATGTTTTAGGTGAAGGAGAGGTGGCTCCGTTGTGGGGATTAAGCAAGGAAACGAAAGAACAAGTCTTGTCTGAGTTAAATCGCATAACTCATTTAGAAAATAATGTGGAAGTTTCATCATCAGTCGCCTCTATACAATGTGCTATAGATGTGGCACTCGCAGGATTCCATTCAAAACAAATTGATTTTCCTTTCCTTCCGAAAAATGAATTGAGTGTCATTTCAATCAATGGATTAATATGGATGGATGATGTTGAATCTATGCTAACAGAAGCGAGAAGAAAATTCAAGGAAGGAAGTAGATGTATTAAATTGAAAATTGGAGCGTTGAATTTCAGCGATGAACTAAATCTCATTCGTGAAATTCGGTCATGGGGAAATGAAGAGGAGTTAACGATACGTGTCGATGCAAACGGAGCTTTTGCATTAGAAGACGCATTAGATAAATTGAATCAACTTTCTGAATTTAACTTGCACAGCATAGAGCAGCCCATAAAGGCCGGGCAATTGGAAAACATGTTTAAGTTGTGCGCTGAATCGCCTGTTCCTATAGCCTTCGATGAAGAGATGATTGGAAAGAACCCTGAAGATTTCCAGCCGTTTTTGTCCTCGGGAAAACCTGCGTATTTGGTCGTTAAGCCCTCCCTACATGGGGGATATACAGCTGCTGAAAATTGGAAGGCTTGGGCCGATAAGCACGGAATTGGTTTTTGGATAACCTCTTCCTTAGAGAGCAATGTTGGTTTAAATCATCTTGCGAATTGGGTGTGTAAAATGAAGTTGGAAGGTGTTCAAGGTCTGGGCACAGGAAGTTTATTCAACAACAACAGTGAAGCGAAATGGAAAGTAGAAGGTGAACTTTTAATTCCAATTGAATCATGATCAACGAAGCCCTCTCAGGAAGTGATATGATTTTGGCTTACGCTGAAATTGAAAGAGAATGGAAAGAGTCAGAATTCATTTCGTTTCAAACTTCCGGTTCTACGGGCATTCCGAAAGAAATAACATTTACGAAAGAGCAAGTCATTCGTTCCGCGCAACGAACAGCATCTTTCTTCAACCTAAATAAAAACGCTGAAGTTTTCTGTGCATTGCCTCCCATTTATGTAGCTGGAAAAATGATGGCACTGCGCGCAATTATTCTAGAGTGGAACTTAACTTGGCAATCGCCTTCAACGTCACCCGCTATTCAAAACCATTATGATTTTGCAGCGTTTACCTCGCAGCAGTGCGCTCAAATAATTGGAAGCTCTCCGAATGCTTTGAATAACATTAAACATGTTTTGCTCGGAGGTGGTCCCGTTTCAAACCAAATAATTCAATTCGCAAATGGCGTTACGTCAAATATTTGGGAAGGATACGGCATGACGGAAACCCTTACTCACGTTGCCATGCGAGACGTGAAGGCTCAAACGTTTTTCAGAGCGCTCAAGGGTGTTCAGTTTTCTCAAGGTGAAAAAGGAAATTTAATCATTGAAGATTCGTGGTTGAAGCTTCCTTCCTTTGAAACAACCGATGTCGTTGAATTTATTGAAGACGGATTCGTGGTGAAGGGAAGATTGGATTACGTAATTATTTCCGGAGGAGTGAAAATCTTTCCGGGAGAAATTGAAAGAATGCTTTCTACAATAATGCTTCAACCTTACTACATCTCGTCCTTACCCGACGAAGTTCTCGGGCAGAAGGTGGTGTTGTATGTGGAAGGCGAAACGCAAGATTTCCAACTAGAAGAAATAAATCAATTGAACTTGGGCATTCGTAAGCCACGAGAAATAATTCTTAAACCGAAGTTTAATAGAACCGCAAGCGGTAAAATCATTCGTGAATCATGAAGTTAGTATTTGCCTCAGGAAATAAAAACAAGTTGCAAGAAATTCAAGCGGCTTTACCGGTGGGTATTGAAGTGGTTTCTATGCGCGAGGTTGGGGTAAATGAAGAGATTCCTGAAACTACAGGAACGTTGGAAGGTAATGCGGAACAGAAAGCGCGGTACGTTTTTGAAAAAACAGGATATGCTTGCTTCTCCGACGATACAGGATTGGAGATTGACGCTCTTGACGGAAGACCAGGTGTAGATTCTGCCATATACGCTGGAGAACCACGCTCCAACGAACGGAACATTGAAAAGGTGTTGCAGGAAATGAAAGGACAAACCAATAGGAATTCCCAATTCAGATCGGTCTTTTGCTATTGTTCCGAAGCGGGTACTTTTTATTTCGAAGGAATAGTGAAAGGGAAGTTGGGTGTTGAGATTCGCGGTGCAGATGGATTTGGGTACGACGGAATCTTCCATCCAGAAGGAAATTCAAGAACATTTGCCGAGATGACCATAGAAGAAAAAAAATTCTTGAGTCATCGGGCGAAAGCACTTCAAAAGTTCCTCGAATTTATCGCGCTCAACTCTTAGCAGTTATGTGTATTTTTGTCTCTCCAATTTGAAACTATGGAAATTTATTTAGAATTTGAATCCCCGATAAAAGAGCTTCGTCAGCAAATTGAGAAGTTAAAAGAGAGCGAAACGAAGAACGGGGTAGACGTGCACACGGCTATTGAAGATTTAGAGCGTGCAGTAGTAGAAAAGGCCAACGAAATTTATTCGAATCTTACTCCATGGCAACGTGTGCTAGTAAGTCGTCACCCTGAAAGACCTTATACCCTTCAATACATTGAAACAATGACCGAAGGCACTTGGGTTGAACAACACGGAGACCGCACGGTGAAAGACGATAAGGCCATGGTTGGTGGATTCGGAGCTATCGACGGGAGAAGCGTTATGTTCATTGGTCAGCAAAAGGGAGCAAATACCAAAATGCGTAGCTACCGAAATTTCGGTATGGCAAATCCAGAAGGGTATCGCAAGGCACTTCGCCTGATGAAGTTGGCTGAGAAATTCAATAAGCCTATTATTACACTTATCGATACGCCGGGCGCTTTTCCAGGATTGGAGGCAGAGGAACGCGGACAAGGTGAGGCAATCGCACGAAATTTATTCGAGATGATGCGCCTAAAGGTTCCTGTGATATGTATCATAATTGGCGAAGGTGCCTCTGGTGGTGCATTGGGAATTGGTATTGGAGATCGTGTTTTAATGTTAGAGAATACCTGGTATTCTGTTATTTCTCCGGAATCTTGTTCTACTATTTTGTGGAGAAATACAGACCATAAAATTGAAGCCGCAGCGGCGTTGAAACTTACAGCTGACGATATGTTAGCGAATAAATTAGTAGACGGAATTATTCGTGAACCGCTCGGTGGCGCTCACAATAATCCAAATAGTGCGGCGCTACATTTGAAAGAGGCTATTATTAGCGCTTTGAATGAATTGGAGAAATTAGGAGTGGAAGAACGCACACAGCAGCGAATTGAAAAATTTTGCGCAATGGGTGTAGTTCAACAATAATTTGAATTTGAGTATTGTAGACTGAATAATTGATTGTAAATTTGTGCCCATTACAAAAAAGCTGAAAAAATGAAAAAAGGATTTTCGTCGGTAGTAGTTGCATTAACAGCAGTTACATTTCTTTTTCAAGGTTGTGCCACTCTTGGCTCAATGCAAAAACACATGGCAGAACTTAATTTCCAAGTTGAGCCTAGTCCATTGGAAGTTCACGGAGACTCTGTTAAGGTTACTATCACAGGTAAGTTCCCTGAAAAGTATTTTGCTAAAGCGGTTTCTGCGCAAGCTACTCCGGCAATTGTATGGAATGGTGGTGAAGCTACCTACAAGGTCCAAGAATTCAAAGGAGAGAAGGCAACAGGTAATGGAGATGTTATTCCGTTCAAAACAGGAAAGAGTTTCAAGTACACTGCAACTCTTCCTTATTCTGCAGGTATGGAATATTCTAAATTAGAGATACGCATCAAAGGTGCAAAGGGCAGTAAGACTGCTTCTTTCCCTGCAGTGGAAATTGCTAAGGGTGTAATTACAACTCCTTATTTGATGAAGAGTGACGATAAAGTAATGGGCTCTAAAGACGCTTTGGTTCGTTCTACTGACAAGACTTTCGAAGCTATCGTTAATTTCGATTTGAACTCATCTGTATTGAAGCCAGCTGAAATGAAAGATGCAGACATAGCGGAATTACAAGCTTTATTAACTTCAATCAGCACAAATCCTAAAATGGTTGTAACTCAAATTGAATTGCAATCTTATGCTTCGCCAGAAGGTGAAATTTTGTTGAACGACGGCCTAGCTGTTGAGCGTGCTAAAGCAGGAAGTAAAGTAATGACGAACGTATTGAAGACAGCTAACCTTGATGTTCTTTATGGTCCGTTGGTGAAGGAGAATCCTAAAGGTGAAGACTGGGACGGATTCAAAGCAGCAATGGAAAAGTCAGCAATTGCGGACAGCGATATTATTGTGCGTATTCTTCAAAGAACGACTGACTTAACTGAAAGAGAAACTGAAATCAAGAACATCTCTAAGACATACACTGAGATTAAAGATTTGATTTTCCCATCACTTCGTCGTTGTGTTATTCGTGTTTATTACACTGAAAACGGCTACACGGATGCTGAATTGATTTATTTAGGAAAAACCAACGCTTCTGTATTGAACTATGAAGAGTTGTTGAAAGCAGGTTCTCTGACTGAAGATGCAAGCGTTCAAGCAGCAATCTACAAAGAGGCTGAAGGAAAAGCAAACGGCGACTATCGCGCATCAAACAACTTAGGTATTGTTTATTACGGAATGAACAAGTCTTCTGAAGCTACTCAACAATTTGAAAAGGCTTACGGAATGAAGAAGAATGCTGAAACGTCTAACAACAACGGTGTAGCTGTTCGTTTGAAGGGCGATCGCAAGGGTGCAATGAAGTTGTTCAACGAAAGCGGTTCTGCAGAGAGTAAGTACAACAAAGGACTTATCCTAATTGCTAATGGTGACTACGCTGGTGCGGTTTCTACCATGAAAGATGTTAAATCATTCAACTCAGCATTAGCGAAGTTGTTAAGCGGTGACAACGCTGGTGCAAAATCAGACTTGGATGCAAGTGGCGACAAGTCTGCATTAGCTGATTACCTTCGCGCTATCATCTGTGCTCGTTCAAACGACGCTGCAGGCAAAGATTCAAACTTAAGTTCAGCTATCGCAAAAGATGGTTCACTGGGAGAGAAGTCTAAGAAAGATTTAGAATTCGTAAAATAATTCGAAAAGATATTTATTGGAAAAGGGACTTCGGTCCCTTTTTTTTATTTCTGAATAACGGAATAGTTAAGAAACTTATTTAACATTGCATTATGAATACCGAAGGATATCCGTCGAAAGTTATTATCGCTTGGGGAGAAGCCATTTCAGGCAACTTGGCCATACGCGAGTGGCTTATGGCAAATGGGTTTCCGGAATTAGGGATTTTCGTTCATGCGCTCAACAACCAGGACGATGCGCGCACGTGGCTCATGGAAAACAACTTCCCGCATCTCATGGCACTCATCAATGGCGCAGAGGGCAATCCTAACGCCTTACTGTGGTTGAAGAAGAATAAATACGATGTGTTAGAGAAAATGGCGCGAGCTGCAGACAATCACGAAGATTCTTTAATGTGGTTGCTTCAGCAAAACCTTCCAGATATGGCAGCAATTGCCCAGCGAATCTGTATTGTGAAAAATGAAATTGAACGTCGCAATAACGACGTCCATTCCATTTCACCGTTTTAATTTTTTTTCGGAACGTAGGCCAACACATTCATTTTGTCAAATTGAAATGTGTCAAAAGCAGCTTGCTGAATTTGATCCGCAGTAATTTCTTCTAACTTGCGAAACACTTCTTTCATCGTATCAATTCGGTTGAACTCATGCAAGGTTTTTCCGAGGTTGAACATAAGGGCGCTGCCGCTATCCTGAGCCAATGCCATTTGTCCAATGATTTGTTTCTTCGCTTCCTGAAGTTGTCGGCCGTTCATTTTGTTTCCCTTGTACCAACCCAATGTTTTTTCACAAAGTTCAATGGCCTTTTTCAAATTCTCCCTGTCGGTGCCTAAATACAAACTGAAAATACCGCAATCGGTGAAGGGCGCATACGTGCATTCAACGTGATAAGCCAATCCGTGTTTCTCGCGAATAACCATGCTAAGCTTGTTGTTCAATGCCGGCCCACCAAGCACGTTTGTCAGGAGCGTAAGAGCTGGACGAAGCTTATGCGAAAAGGCATATGCTTTTCCGCCGATTAGAAAATTCACTTGGTGAATGTCTTTTTCAACGTAAATTTTCTTGCCTGATTTTAACGTGGGTTTAATTCTTTTTTGAGTGAAGGGTGTTAGCTTTTCTTTCCCCAAATGCTTCTCTAAAATCAATTGAAGTTTTTCAATGGGAATATTTCCAGCTGAAGAAAACACAAGTTGCTCTGCCGTTAAATTTCTTTTTCTGAATCGCTCAAGATGCGAACGCTTCATGGCGTTAATGCTTTCTTTCGTTCCAAGAATGCTGCGTCCAATGGAGTGTTTGCCAAACAAATGTTCTTCAAACTCTTCGAAAATCATTTCACTCGGACTGTCGAAATAACTATTCAATTCATCGATAATAACTTCCTTTTCTTTTTCAATTTCCTCAGCAGGAAAGGATGGATGGAAGGTAATGTCAGCAATGAGTTCAATGGCTCTCTCATAGTGCTCTTTCACCATGGAAGCGTGTATCCAAGTTTCTTCTTTCGCGGTGAAAGCATTTAATTCTCCGCCTACAGCATCGAGTCTTGAAAGGATATGATGATTCTTACGTGTTTTGGTTCCTTTGAAAAAGCAGTGTTCAAGAAAATGAGCAAGACCGTGTTCATCTTCCTCTTCGTCGCGACTTCCAGCCGCGATCATTAAACCACAATGCGCAACGTCGCGATCCATGGGTTGGTGAACCACACGAATTCCATTCGATAAAGTAAATACAACGGGGTTGGGAAGTAAACTCAATGTGCGCAGTTTTCGCCCTTCAATGTTTTCTTTCCGCCTTTTCCACCTTCAACAATCTGCACGCCGCTTGCGCCGAAGACCAATTGTTTTTGTGGCTCAGTGATTTTTGCAATTTCTTCTTTCGACTTCCCAGCGTCTTCCGCCAAGTGCTGCAAATAAGCAACACTTAACTCTTTGAAATAAGCCTCTCCTTTTACGAAAGTTTTCTTTCCTTCGCATTTCACCAATGGGACTGCGAACGCATGGTCTTTCATGAAGACAGTCATTCCATCCCCAACAGGCATGGCTACTTCCATCCAACATCCTGCCTTCTGACACGTTTGAACAATGCTTCCTTCAAACACACACGCAAAACGCGTTTCTGTTTTCATTTTTTCTTGAAGTTCTGAAAGCGAAATGACATTTTCAGCAGTAAACGCTTCACCGTATGATTTGACTTTGTTTTTACCTGATTTTTGAGCAAAAGCAGATGTTGTCAATAGGCTGAAGGCTATAAATAAGAATGCAAGTTTTTTCATTTTGAAATATTTAATGCAAAAGTAAGAGAGATTATTCAAGTTCAAGCGTTAAACCATCATAGGCTAAATGAACGTTTGTAGGCAGTTCAGCCGTAATGTCCGCATGTTTTCCTAACTGATGGCTAATGTGCGTCAAATAGGCTTCTTTAGGCTTAATACGCGCAATTAGTTCAAGCGCTTCGTCGAAGGTGAAGTGAGAAGGATGGGCTTCTTTGCGAAGTCCATTCAAAACGAGTATTTCACTTCCAATTATTTTTTGAATTTCTTCCTCAGATATATAATTCGCGTCTGTGATATAGGTGAAATTTCCAATCCGAAATCCGAAGACTTTCATTTTGAAATGAAGGACTTCAATAGGAGTGAAGTTTATTCCGTTAATGTTGAAAGGGATGTTTTCAATTCGATTTAAAACAATTTGAGGAATGCCAGGATATTTTTTTTCCGAAAACGCGTAATGAAATTCTCTGCGCAAGGCCTCTTCCACTTGCTCGGTGCAAAAAACATTAACGGGTTGTCCCATGGTGAAATTAAAAGCCCTAACATCATCGAGCCCTGCGATGTGATCTTTGTGTTCATGTGTGAAAACAATAGCATCAAGATGCGTAGCATTGTCCCGCAGCATTTGCTGTCTGAAATCAGGTCCCGAATCAATAACAATGTATTGTCCGCGAATGGTCAATGCCACAGAGGTTCTCAAGCGTTTGTCGCGTTCGTCAGAGGAAGTGCAAACGGCACATTTGCAAGAGATGAGAGGCACTCCCTGACTTGTTCCTGTTCCTAAAAATGTTATGCGCATATTTCACGAAGATAGAATGTACTTTTGCAACATGAAAAAATCAATTCATCCGAAGGAAGTTCCGTTCATGGTATACGCCGATGCTGAAGGAAATATTTTTGAAGACACGAATTTTGAAGCGGTTGGAAGATCAGGCTACAATGTCTATCCGCTAACCCCTGAAGATTTTATTGAACTTCCATTTGGAAGTGATTTGTTCACTTTGCCAGGCAGAAGGCCATACGGTTTAAGCGTTGAAACTGGAGAAATGGAATGTCATGAAGACATTCAAGCAGTAGCTAGTTTGAATGCACCGGCTTATACACAGTTGTATTCAGCGGCGTTCGGAACAGACGAGCAAGACGCACCAACGCTTCCCTTGTATGCATACACAGCAGTGGGTTGGTACGACGGGAAGTTTTATACAACGGCTGTTCGCATAGACGCAGATGAACGTCAGGATTTAGAAAATTTCGATCGCGAACATATTTGGGAAGTGACGCGAAAGCGTTTGGAAGAGCATCCGAACAACAGATTGGTTCAGCATTTGGGAAACAATTGCAGTTTGAAATACTGTTGCCCTGCTGCTCGTAATTTTTTCATGGGAAGATGGGAAGCACCTATTCCTGTTAGTCCGGCGTGTAACAGCAATTGCTTAGGTTGTATATCATTTCAACCGGAAGAGCATGAGTTGACGTCGCCACAAGACCGCTTAGATTTTATTCCAACCGTTGCAGAAATTGTTGAGTATACACTTCCGCATTTGATGAATGCAGAGCGTCCAATCGTGAGCTTCGGTCAAGGTTGTGAAGGCGAACCGTTGCTGGTTTGGCAAACCATTCGTGATGTTATTATTGAATTGCGAAAGCACACTTCGCGCGGCATCATTAACCTGAACACCAACGGCAGCAAGCCAAAGGCGGTGGAAGAGTTAATGAAGGTAGGTTTGGATAGCATTCGTGTGAGCACGAATTCGCTTCGTAAAAACATTTACGAAGCCTATTACTTGCCGAACAATTATAAGTTTGAAGACATTGTTGAATCGGCGCGTATTGTTCGTCAATACGGTGGATGGGCAAGTATCAACTACTTCACCTTCCCAGGAATGACTGACCATCCGGAAGAATACGAAGCGTTGCGTAATTTCATTAAGCACACCGACATTAGCATGATTCAATGGCGCAATTTCAACATTGATCCCGATTGGTATTTAGGGAAAATTGGCGTAACGGAATTACCGGAAGGCATGGGGGTTCGAAATGTATTGGATAAAATCAGAGAGGAATTCCCACACGTGGCATATGGCTATTTCAACCCACCACAGGAAATTCAAGTGGAGTATAATAAGTTGAGAAAAGCTTAATTAACTCGCAACCCCACACATGTGGTAAAGCAAGCGAGCACCCACATTGCCGTTCCAGTCGTCTTCGCCTGGAGCAACTTCTACAAGGTCGAAGCCAATGATGTTCTTCTTGGTTTTCAATTGACTCAATAAATACAACGCTTGTTGGAATGAAAGTCCACCCGGAACAGGTGTTCCTGTATTCGGACAAAGGGTAGGGTCTAATCCATCGATATCGAAACTGATGTACACATCCTTCGGAAGTGCATCGATGATGGCATTGCAACGCTCTTTCCACAATTCACCCTCGAACGCTGCACGCTGAATCTCAGCGTCGGTATGGACAATGATTCTTCCGTTTGAATTCACCACACGGTCGTTCTCTTCCTTACAGAAATCACGAATTCCAACTTGAACCAATTTGGTTATTTGTGGAATTTGAAGCGCGTTGTACATGATAGAAGCGTGTGAATAGGTGAATCCTTCATAGGCTTCGCGCAAGTCCATGTGCGCATCTACGTGAAGTATTCCGAAGTTCTCGTAACGCTCAGATAAAGTCTGAAGATATCCAAGTGGAGTGCTGTGATCACCTCCTATAAGCCCAACTGTTTTGCCAGCATCGAGCCATTTCTTGGTTTGGTCGGCCACATACTGAACCATGTCAGCGCAGCCTTCATTTATTTCTTGAAGAATGTCTTGGAGCTCGTCGTTGTCTTCTAGTTTTTCACCTTCTTCCCAAGCAGAAATAATTTCTTCTGCTTTTTCTTTCAATGAATTACTTCTCGAATGAAGGGCACCGTTTTGCTCAAGCATCGCAATGCCTTTCTTCCACAATTCTGGAAATTCAGGATGATGAAGATCGACTTGAAGACTTGATTCGAAAATATGCTCAGGACCTTCAGAAGCCCCGCCGCCGTAGCTTACGGTAACCTCCCATGGAACAGGAAGAAGAACAATGTCACTTTCGTTAATGGTGAATGGTAATCCAAACATCTGACTCTCCGCTAAACCCGCACTGTTGGGGTTGAAGGAGTTTATTTTCTCTTCTTTGTTCGACATGTTGAATTAGGCATTCAATACAGCTTTCACTGCATCAGCGGCTTCTTGAAGCGTAATGGCAGAGTGAACAGCCAAACCGGATTCGTCAATTAATTTTTTCGCTTCTACAGCGTTGGTTCCTTGCAAACGAACAATGATTGGAACTTGAATGTCTCCAATGTTTTTGTATGCATCTACAACACCTTGTGCAACGCGATCGCAACGCACAATTCCACCAAAGATGTTTACTAGAATAGCTTTCACCGTTGTGTCACGAAGAATCATGCGGAATGCAGTCTCAACGCGCTTCGCATCTGCCGTACCTCCAACATCAAGGAAGTTAGCAGGCTCACCGCCGCTTAACTTAATAATGTCCATAGTTGCCATAGCCAATCCAGCGCCGTTAACCATGCAACCTACGTTTCCGTCCAAGTTTACATAGTTCAAACCAGCTTCGCCAGCCTCAACTTCAATAGGATCTTCTTCGGTGGTGTCGCGCATGGCAGCGTAGTCAGGGTGACGGAACAATCCGTTTCCGTCTAAAGTTACTTTCGCATCAACAGCAAGAATGCGGTCGTCGGAAGTTTTTAATACGGGATTAATTTCAAACATAGAAGCGTCGCAACCTACGTAAGCGTTGTACAATTTCTTAGTGAAGGAAATCATTTCCTTGAATGCATTTCCTGAAAGACCCAGGTTGAAAGCGATGTTTCTTCCTTGGAAATCAGTTACGCCGGTCATTGGATCAACGAGTTCTTTGAAAATACGCTCAGGCGTCTTTTCAGCAACGTCTTCGATATTCATTCCGCCGTCTGGAGAATAAACAATTACGTTTCTTCCCGCAGCGCGGTCTAATAAAATACTCATATAAAACTCGCGAGGCTCAGATGCACCCGGAGAATAAACGTCTTCAGCAACAAGAACGGTTTGAACCAACTTGCCTTCTGCTTTGGTTTGAAGCGTAACAAGGTGTCCACCTAAAATTCCTTTTGCTTTTTCAGCAACTTCACCCAATCCTTTCGCTAAAACAACACCGCGTGATCCTGTCTCAGTCACTGCACCTTTCCCACGGCCACCTGCGTGAATTTGCGCCTTTACTACGAACCATCCGGTTCCTGTTTCAGCTTGCAATTTTTCTGCAGCCGCAGTTGCCTCCTCAGGGGTAGTTGCAACATAACCGCGTTGCACGGTTACGCCAAATTGTGAAAGAATACTTTTTCCTTGATATTCGTGAATGTTCATAGTTCAATATTTGCGACGCGAATGTACTAAATAATGACGAAGTTTTTGTTCATCTTTGTGCTATGATTCATGCATCGGGAATTTATAAGGGATACGGAAAGGTTCAAGTGTTGAATAACGTTTCGTTAGACATTCAAAAAAGTGAAATTGTTTCCATCGTAGGGGC
>JBILTF010000106.1:0-5593 GCA_044371675.1 Flavobacteriales bacterium | reverse complement strand
GGATTTCAATCCGTAACTCACGTCGCAGACATTCGTTCAAAGAACATTCGCCTATGGCATTCGTTGCTTTGCAACATTCGTCCTTCGGACTTTATTACCTTTGAAAAAAAAATATGCGCTCAAAACTTATCGCCGGAAACTGGAAAATGAACACCTCTTGGGAAGAGGCGAAATCGTTATTCAACAGTGTAAACGAATTTCCTTCCAACAACAAATCAATGGCGGTTTGTGTACCCTCTTGTTACCTAGCAGGATTGTGCCCAACACATCCGCAATTGTCGTTGTTCGCGCAAGATTGTAGCGCGCATGATAAAGGAGCATTCACTGGAGAAATTTCAGCAACCATGTTGGCTTCGTTAGGAGTGAAGGGAAGTTTGGTTGGACACAGCGAGCGCAGACAATACCACAACGAAACTTCAGATTTGTTGAAGAGCAAAGTAGATCAGTTGTTAGCCAATGATCTGACGGCAATTTATTGCATTGGAGAAACGCTCGAAGAGCGTAACAACGAATTGCATTTCGCTACGGTAACGAAACAGATTGAAGAAGTAATTGGACATCTGTCTTCAACACAAATGAAAAATATAGTTATTGCTTACGAACCCGTTTGGGCTATTGGGACAGGCGTTACGGCTAGCAATGAACAAGCGCAAGAGATGCACGCGCACATTCGTTCGTTCTTGAAAACAACGTTCGGAGAAGTAGCAAACGATATTCAGATTTTATACGGAGGAAGCATGAACGCCGCGAACGCACAGGCTTTATTGGCTTGTGAAGATGTTGATGGCGGACTTATTGGAGGCGCTTCATTGAAGGTTGCCGATTTCGAATTTATTTACAACGCCTAATGCAATACACGGTTTATACGTTTCAAGTTTCTCCACTTATCCCGGGAAACGATTTGGTCATTGCTTCGTTGAGTGATTTGGCTTTCGATAGTTTTCAAGAAACACAAGAAGGGTTAGAGGCGTATGTTCCTTCTCACCTCGACAATGAAGAATTGCAAAACGCATTATTGGAATTAACCCTTGAAGATGTGACCATCCACTTTTCAAAAAAGGAAATGGAAGACATCAACTGGAACGCCGAGTGGGAATCGCAATTCGATCCCATTGATGTCGACAATCTTTGTCGAGTTAGAGCTCCTTTTCACGAAGCGAAAGACGGCGTTCTCGATTTAATCATTGAACCGAAGATGAGCTTCGGTACTGGTCATCATGCCACCACATATTTGGTGTTGCAGAAAATGTTTGAGCTCGACTTCAAAGACAAGGAAGTGATTGACATGGGAAGCGGCACAGCCGTTCTTGCCATTGCCGCAGAGAAACTCGGTGCGAAGAAAGTCTGGGCCATTGACATAGATGAGTGGGCGTATGAGAACGCCATTGAAAATATAGAGCGTAACAACTGTTCGAAGATTAAAGCACTCTTAGGTGTGGAAGATTTATTGGAAGGAAAAACAGCCGACATCTTCATTGCGAACATCAATCGCAACATTCTTCTCGCTCAAGCGAAACACTACGAGAACAGCACCAAATCAGGAGCTCCATTGTTGCTCAGTGGATTCTACGAAAACGACGTCCCTGCGTTGCTTGAAGCCTTTTCAGCCTTCGAATGGAAAGAGACTCGCGTTCGCGATGAGTGGACGATGCTTTACTTGGTTCGTCGATGAGTGTCTGTTAAAGGCAGGGGAAGAGAAGTTAAGAGAGGGTAAGAGAAGGGAAGATAAAAATCGTCGAAGACATTCGCGAAGCATTCGTTGAAAACATTCGTCGGAGACATTCGTTGATTCAACTAATAGTGAAGATCTAGTATGTGAGAAACTTCCTTCCGCAAATAAGGAAGCTCGGTCCAAATGAATTGCCAGATTTTTTCGTTGGCAAGGTCGTCGTAAGAGTGAACGACGTCGTTGCGGAGTTCTATAACGCGACGAGAATTTTTGATGCGCATTACACGGGTGTGATCCACTTTTACAATATCGTGCATGGCTTCGCCAATAATAATGAGGTCGCGCTCTATGGCACGACGCATCATTTTATTCGATAAGTATAATTTGAAATCTTCAACGGTTAAACCATTTGAAAACTCATGAATTTCGTCAATGGAACGAACAATGTCCGAGAGTAAATCTCGAACGTAACTATCCATTCTCGAATCCGAGTTTCTTCGCAAGTTCGTCGCTGATCGCCGGGAATTTTCTTCGTTCAACCAAGAATGAAGTCAATTCAGCGAACTCTTGAAACACGTAATGCTTCATAGCCGCTTCTCTTAAATAACCTTTTCCAGTGCTTCCGCCTGTCCCAGCTCTTCCGCCAATCATGCGGTGAACCATGTTCATGTGACGCCATCTCCATGTAGCCAACAATTCGTCAATGTCTAAGAGTGAGTTGATAATTCTATACGGATTCTGAAGAATCGGATAGTCGCGGTACAACATGATGAACAGCGCTGCTCTTCTTGCTTTTGAACTAAGCTTTCTATTTTCAACAGGCTCGTTCGAGATGAACAATTCATCGAACGCTTTCAAATTTTGCATTTCCATTTCACTGAGTGAAGAGGAATATGCGCTTCTGTATTGCGTGCAAAAATCTTCACTTCCCCAATATTTCTCTTCGAAGAAAGGCATGCGCTCTAACCAGTTGTTCACCAATTCCAACAACGTTGTTTCTTTAGCTAACGTGTAAATCTGCTTCGCGTCTTCACTACGTAATTGACTGGTGAAATATTCTTGTCCATGACGCTCTTCAACCTTCAATCCCAACAACGTTTCTAAAACTTTGAATTGCATGCTTTGAAATCCACTTGCTGGACGAAGCATGTCGCGGAAGTCTAAGAAGTCTTGCGCCGACATGGTTTCCAAAATATTGATTTGATCAACCAAGATTCGAAGAATCTCTGTGACACGGTGCATGCGGTTTACAGCGATTTGTAACTCCGGACTGTTGTCGTTAATGTTCTCTTTCGAAAGAATGTCGTACACCGATTTCATTTCGAATAAAATCTGCTTGAACCACAATTCGTACGATTGATGAATAACAATAAATAACATCTCATCGTGAGCGTGTTTACCTTGTTTGTCGCTTTCGAGTTCTTGTGCGTTAAGAACGTCACCCAGTTTTAGATAGTCGCTGTAATACATGTCTGCAAGTTACAAAGGCAAGTGTAGATTACCCTAATTCGATTTAATAAATCGAAAAAGACTTTTGTCAGTGAGCAGAGTGTAAACGCCTGAAGGCAAGTGTCGACAATCAATTGTTTGCGCATTACTAAAAAACAAGACGGTTTGTCCGCTTGAAGAAATGATTCTTCCTGAAATTTTTTCGGTGCAGTGAAGCACTTCAATAACCGGATTCGGATAAAGGGAAACTCCAGAAACAAGTTCATTCACACTTACAGGAAGATTGCTTGCATTCGGAGTAGAAACGGTCCAGTCTATCCAATTCGGATTGGCATCGGTTGCTCTTCCAAAAGAATGATTGATTGGAATGTTGGAATAAGTAATGGAGTCGATAAGCACGCGCGCACTGTTCTGAACCTCTGAAATACAAACAGTTTCAAAAAGGTCGTCGAGTTTGAAGTCCAAATGATTAACTCCTTGCTCAGGCTGCTTATCGGCATAGAGCAACTGAAACTCTCCCGGATCGAGGGTCACATTCGGCAAAGGCCATTTGTTCCAATTGCTGGCGTCGTCAGAGATAAACTTGTTTCCTAAATAAACGGCAGCTGGACCAGGATTGTACAATTCAATCCAGTCTTCATTCGCTCCGAAAAAGTCAATGCAATTGTCGGTGCCCAGCGGAGCCAATTCATTTATCACCAAAGGCGAAGACGATTCTTTTCCATATAAATAAATAAAATTGCAATCGTGCGCATTTATGTCGTTCACCCAGGTTAACGGAATGGCACCTACTAAAATGTTTATGCTGTCGGTTGGAAGAGAACCAGCGAAAGAATATAGCTGGTCGGTGATTCCATAGAATCCTTCAGAGGTAGGCGTTTCAACGTTCCAAGTTGAAGTTCCAATTTCTTTCCAAACCACAGCAAGTTCATTCGCATTTAAATTGCTTTGAAAGGTTACGAAGAGACTGTCGTTCTGAAATTTCGGCACCACGTTGAATATGCTCGTGAAAGGCTGAAGGTTTTCGAGTTGCTGAAGCGCTTGCGAAGCACGCGTTTGAACGAAGGGCACAATGCCATAGGCGACTTGTCCGCCCCAAGCAGAACTGATGCTGTTCAAAAAATCATCAGTCGTAAAACCGAAGTCGAGCGGACGCAACGGGTCTTCAATTGCTGCCGCAGCAATGATGTTCTGAATTTGTTGCGCTTGCAATTCAATGGCATTCGCGCTAAATGTGGTTGCAACAAATTCATTCACATAGTTACTGAATTCATTTCGATAAGCCGAAATTTGAAGCAGTCGTGTGAACAGCGGACGGTTGCTTGAAGTGGTCCAAGAGTACAAATTTCGTTGTCCCCAATCAATACCCACCCAATCGATGCCTAGCGTGTTGTCAAGGTCATACGGAATATATTCAAGCTTTCCCGTTTTCTCGTTGTGATAGAGGTAGAAATTATTCTTGTTGAAAATGTAGTTGTCCCAATTGCCGAGCAACATATCCGCAGCCATTAATTTCAAGTAGTCGTGCACATTGAAAACTTTTTCCAATTCGCAGGGAAGAAGAGCTAGTGGAGTATTGTTCAACACATTTATAAATTGAGCCAGTTCGGAATAGTTGTTTTGAAATTCATTTTCAACCAAATCATAAGCGTCGTCCGTGTACAAGGTGGGATTGGATCCTTGATAATTCAAGTCCGATCCATACAGGCACTTCCATAAATTTCCGGTTCCATCGTCGAAGCGAACATCTGCAAAGCGATTGTCAATTTGCTCAACGTTCAGATACACGCCCATGTATGTTCCGTTCACATACACACGAACGTGTGAAGTGCGACAAGCGGGCAATCCGGCTTCTCGGAAAAAGTCCCAACACAACTTTGCACGAAGAATGGAAGGGTCGTTTTGATTGCCAATAAGATTCAATTCAGAAAGTCCGTAAAAATTTTGATCTACGAATTTGTCTACATTAATCTTGAACGATTTCTTCTGCGCATTCAAAGAGGTGTTGCCGCGAAAGCGAACGCCAATGCCTGAATAGGCAGAGAACCCGGAAGAAAACGTATAGACCATGGCCGCAGGAAATTCATGTGAATTTCCCAAGTTGTTGTACATGGCCAACAATGAATCGGGATCAATGGTTATAGAAACACTCGCAACCTCATCTTGAAGGAAAGCCTCGTTGAATGCGGGTTGTTGAGCAAAAGAAATTTGAGAGAGAAAAAAAACACCCAATGAAATCAGAATCGTTCTCATTTCTTCGAGAACAATTGAGCGGGTTTGTGCAACACGCCTTGTTGTTTTTCTTCCAAAGCAGTTACCGTTTCTGTGCGAAGAATATTCTTTCTGAAGTTGCGCTTGTCTAGTTTTTTGTCGAGAATAATCTCATACAATTTCTGCAATTGCGACAAAGTGAATTTTTCGGGAAGAAGCTCGAAGCCAATGTGGTCGGCCATAAGCTCATGTCGAAGCATAAGC
>JBILTF010000043.1:0-19507 GCA_044371675.1 Flavobacteriales bacterium | reverse complement strand
AAGTTTTTGTTCATCTTTGTGCTATGATTCATGCATCGGGAATTTATAAGGGATACGGAAAGGTTCAAGTGTTGAATAACGTTTCGTTAGACATTCAAAAAAGTGAAATTGTTTCCATCGTAGGGGCTAGCGGAGCAGGCAAAACAACGCTTTTGCAAATACTTGGCACGTTAGATAATCTAGACAAAGGAGCCGTGACTATCGATGGAGTGAATCCCTTCCAGATGAAACAGCGTGAGCTTGCGCGTTTTCGAAATTTACATCTAGGTTTTGTCTTTCAATTCCACAATTTATTGGCCGAATTTACAGCAACTGAAAATGTATGTATTCCTGCGCTTATTGCAGGAGTTGAAAAGAAAGAAGCTGAAAAGAAAGCAGCCTTTTGGTTGGAAAGATTAGGCCTTAGCCACAGAGCTGAACATAAGCCGTCTGAAATGTCGGGAGGAGAGCAACAGCGCGTGGCAGTGGCAAGAGCGTTAATGAACAATCCGAAAGTGGTCTTCGCCGATGAGCCCTCAGGAAATTTAGACAAGGCGAACGCGGTTGCACTGCACAATCTATTCTTCGAATTAAGAAATGAATTCCATCACAGCTTCGTGATTGTAACACACAACGAAGAATTAGCCTCGCAAGCAGATCGCAAGATTGTGATGAGCGACGGTCAGATTATTTAATAAACGATGTCGCCCAGATTGAGCGAGAAAGTTTGAATAGAAGCGGGAATAGAACAAGGGTAAACACAACACCCGTAATTAAAAATGTTTTTGGGTGAGTTAAAAATCCAAATTCCAACATGCCGAGGGCATCACATGCTTTTAGCGCAACTAAAATTGCCAGCCACATCGTTACAGTAAGTCCCCAGCTCACATAGGCAGCACCGAAATAAAAACCAGGTTCCGGATTGAAATTAGTTCCACATTCTGTGCATTCAGATTTTACTTGACCGAGTTTGTTGATGGAGAGAATGGATTCGTTCACAAACAAATGGCCTTTGCCACAATGCGGACATTTCATTTTCACGATTTTTCCTAAGGCTGTTTTTGATTCAGTTTCCATGTTGCGAAGTTAATGGGGATTGAAAACTACCGGATGTGACGAAAGTCACTTTATTCGCAAACAAGCGTGTCGTAATAAGCGCCGCAACCGGCCCATACACCGAGTCCACCTTGCACATTTGATTTCACATTGCTAGGAGACGCGAATGGAGAACCTTGGTTAGCCAATTGATCTTCGTATGATTTGTAAAACTTATAAACGTTCATGTCAATGCTGCACCCACGAACGACAACGGTGTCGCCTCGCTTGAAAAAGCCCCGCTCTTCACGACGGTCATCGAACTTGTCGCTAAACGCAATTGCGCCTCTGTAATAAGCAAACTCAAACGACAGACCATTGAAAAACTCATCGTCGTATACACTTGGCAATGGACTTATAAATGTTAAATCCTTCTGTTGACCACGCAAATAGGTGTCTCTTGTTATCCATTGTGGATAATGACTTATTCGTTTAGCAGACCAACGGTAGGCATTACCTAACGAATCCGGATCTGTCATATTTCCATAAATAAAACCCAAAGAATCGAGCGGGTCACCTGAGGGTGCCGCGAACCATAGGCTATCAAGCGGAACAGGAAAATTCACTTTAGTCACAGCCTGCAAATGATGATTGTCTTTGTCAACAATGAGAGTATATGTTTCTCCGGACTGTCCAAGTGCCTGTGGTGACAATGAGGTGTAAACACAAATATTTAAACCTAGCACAGCTTCTGGTGATAGACCTGAAATTTGAGAAGTGAGAAGAAGTTGGTCAATGGTCATATCTACTGGGCAAAACATGTCCAACGTTAGTGTATCTGTTCCATGAACCATTTTCACTTGAGCATCCTTTACATAAGAATTGGTAAGTGCATTTAAGTCTGCAGGATCGAAGTAACCTGCTGAATAGCTAAGTATGACAATCGGAGCTTGCCCAGGCTCAATGCTCCCTTGCACCACAATTTTGTCATCCGCCTGAGGTAAATCAACCGTAATGTCTTTTTCGCAGCCGACAAGAAATAGGACAGTCACAATCACAATTCCTAAAGCACCAAACGATTTTTTCATGTTCGCAAAATTACAATCAATTCATTCCGACAATAAAAATATTTTGGTGTCGTTTTTGTTCAAATCGAAATCATTTTATTTTTGCAAATTAAAATTTATAAAGTATGAAAAAGAGTCTAGTCACTTTCGCTGCAGCACTTGCTGGCGGTCTTATTGCCATGGCTGCATACCATTTTGTAGTTAAGCCTAATTCGAGCCCTCTCGATTGGAATTCCAGTATTCCCGCAACTTTTGCGAATTATTCGGGAATGCCAGGCGCTGGCGGAGATTTCGTTGTAGCCGCCGAGCGAACAGTGAATTCAGTAGTTCATGTTAAAACAGAAATAAAAACAACTGCTTATGATCCTTGGGGTGGCTTTTTCGGTTATCAGCAACAGCCACAAACTCAAAAGGCCTCAGGCTCGGGTGTCATTATTTCAGCAGATGGATACATCATCACGAACAACCACGTCATAGAAGGCGCTGAGAAAATGACAGTCACTTTGAACAACAACAAAAATTACGAAGCAACTTTAGTCGGAAGAGACCCAAGTTCTGACATAGCCGTTTTGAAAATAGACGAGTCGAATCTTCCTGCGATTGCATGGGGAAACAGTGATGCGGTGCACATTGGTCAATGGGTGCTTGCAGTGGGAAATCCTTTTGAATTAACCTCTACCGTTACTGCGGGTATTGTTAGCGCTAAGGGCAGAAACATTAATATTATTGGCGAAGGAAAAGGTTCGGAAGTTCTTCCTGTAGAATCCTTCATTCAGACAGATGCCGCAGTGAATCCAGGAAACAGCGGCGGTGCCTTGGTGAATACGAACGGAGAACTTATTGGAATAAATACAGCTATCGCTTCACGCACCGGTTCATACGCGGGTTATTCTTTCGCCATTCCAGCTTCCATTGCAAAAAAGGTTGCTGAGGATATTATAGAATTTGGAAATGTTCAGCGAGGTTTCTTGGGCGTTCAAATTTCAGCAGTTACGGAAGAGCAAGCCAAAGAAGTTGATCTGCCCGTTGTTTCAGGAGTGTACATTAATAACGTTACATCAGGAGGCGCAGCAGAATCGGCGGGATTGGAAGTTGGAGATATTATTTTGAAAGTGGCTGATTACTCAGTTTCTAATGTGCCGCAATTGCAAGAACAAATCAGCAAATTCAGACCAGGTAACAAAGTGAATTTAGTTATTTGGAGAAACGGCAAGGAAAAAAACATTGAAGTCGAATTGAAGAATAAATCAGGTAAGGCTGAATTAGAAAATTTTGAGGAAATAGCGGCAGAAAGCATTTCATCTCTAGGAGCTGAATTCAGCGTTCCTTCTGAAAGCGAGTGCAAAGCTTTGCGAATTCAAGGGGGTGCGAAGGTTGAGGTTCTGTCAACAGGAAAATTAAGAAGCGCAGGAGTAAAGACAGGATTTATTGTTACAAAGGTAGACGGAGTTCAAGTGACATCTCCAGATCAACTTCAGAGCCTATTAAAAGCAAAGTCAGGAGGAATTTTGTTGGAAGGGGTTTATCCAAATGGAACCCGAGCGTATTACGGCTTCGGAATATAATAGTTAGATTTTTATCGAATGAAATAAGCCTCGTCTTCGAAAGACGCGGCTTATTTTTTGCTACAAATTCCAACGCGTGAACTATCTTTGCAGCGTCTTGAAAAAATGATTTTCAAGAAGAAAAATCAACTCATTTAAATACAATTTATGTCAAACAAACCCTTGTCAAACGACACCTACAGCAATGAACTAGCGGTGTATGTGAACCAAGAAAAAGCGGCTGTAGATCTCGCCCATATGGTGGGGAAGTTGCTTTTCGAAAAATCAATTGAATTGGTGCTTTTCCGCAATCACCTTGCAGATACACGCATCACTGAAATCCTTCGTCTGCACAAATACGCTGCAGAAGTTGTTGGAAAACCAATTAGTGTTTTTCACACGGCCGAATTGGCTGCAGAACTTTATAATATGGATATTGCTCCAGCCAAAATAGATATTGGAAAATTAGCTAGCGAGTGGGCTATCTCTCGTGAACATTTTAATTCACAAAAAGATTTTTTAGAAGACAAACTTCAGAATTTCACTGAAGAGGGAAAGGACATGGAGCCAAGAGACGTTGTCTTGTTTGGTTTCGGACGTATTGGTCGTTTGGCTGCTCGCGAATTGGTCCGTCAAGCAGGAAGCGGACAACAACTTCGCCTTCGCGCAATTGTTACGCGTGAAGACGACGATTTGTCAATTAAGAAACGTGCCGCTCTTTTCGAGAATGACTCTGTTCACGGAAGATTCAAAGGAACCGTTGATGTGGATTATGAGAACAAATGTTTAATTGTAAATGGTCAGCGTATTTATATGCTCGCAGCGAAAGACCCCGGTGCTGTAGATTACACAGCGTTCGGAATTCAAGACGCTTTATTAATTGATAACACTGGTGTATTCAAGGATCGCGAAGCTTTAAGTGTTCACCTAAAGTCAAAAGGAATCAGCAAGGTGTTATTAACCGCTCCTGGAAAGGAGGTTCCGAATATCGTATACGGAATTAACCACCGCGATTTAGATATCGAAAGCGAAACAATCTTCTCTGCAGCAAGCTGCACAACCAACGCAATTTCTCCAATTTTGAAAACCATCAACGATGAATTCGGAATTGAAAAGGGACACATTGAAACGGTTCATGCATACACCAACGACCAAAACTTATTGGACAACATGCACAAGAAAAGTCGTCGCGGAAGAAGTGCTGCTGTAAACATGGTAATCACTGAAACTGGCGCTGGGAAGGCTGTTACGAAAGTAATTCCAGCTTTGGCAGACAAGTTGACTTCAAACGCTGTGCGCGTACCAACGCCAAATGGTTCGTTAGCAATTATTCACGTTTACACGGATAAAGCCACAACTGTTGAAGAGGTGAACGCTACTGTTAGAAAGGCTGCTTTAGACGGAGACTTAGTCAATCAAATTTTCTACAGTATCAGCGAAGAATTAGTTTCAAGCGATGTAGTAGGAAACGAATGTTGCAGCGTCTATGATAGCCAGGCTACCATTGTTTCTAATGATGGAAAAGGAATTGTTCTTTACGTTTGGTACGACAATGAATTCGGATATACGAAGCAAGTAATTCGCTTGGCTAAATACGTTGCGAAGGTTCGCCGCAGCATGTACTATTAATATTTTATGTTGAAGAAAAAAGGGCGACCATCGGTCGCCCTTTTTTGTGTCTATTCTTTCGTTCGTTTCCTCGATACAAAGAAGGCTAATCCTACGATAGAGCCTAAGAAAATCGGCACCTCCCAAGGCTTTTTGTTTTTGTTTGAATCTTTGTTTTGCATGAACCCTTCATTCGGATCCATGTCGGAATGAATGTAAGCTTCATCCACTTCAATTTCGCTTGCATCCATGGGTGAATTTTCTCTGGGAATAACCTCGCCTTTAAGCATAGAGTCCATGGGTTTGTTTATCATAAAAGAAACAAATTCATTGATGTATTTGTCGCTGCGATCATTGGGCTTTATTCCAGCAAGCGCATACAATTCATCCACTTCAACTTTGCGGCGAGAACGCAATGACTCCAAATACTCTTGCGACTCATCGCAATCGAACGGTCCACTGGCAGGATGCGTAAGTATATATCTCGCCTGAAAATTCTCTGTATTCGGAGTAATCTGAAACGTTAAATCCGCAGGGAATTTCGCATTGCTGTATCGCACGTGCAAGCGAGTAAAGAAAACCGGAGATGCAGAATTCCAACCAGCCCACCAAACGCCTGCTTCAGCGAAATCGTTGTATATAGGCGGATTCCCAACACATGGATCGCATTTCATTCCACCCCAGTTCGGTGTAACGTTCCAAGCATATTCCAGCATGACCGCATTCTTTCCCTCACGTGAATAAGCGCGCGTGAAAAGATTTTTATAGAACTCTCCGAAGATGTCTTTCGCGTACAACGGAATGTTGCGATCAGTTGGTACTTTCACGGTTCTGTAGTTTGTGCATTCAACACGACCAGCCTTCGTAAAAGCATATACAATCATGTCTTGCTCGCCAGTGCTGTTCGCCATTCCTAATCGAATAGGCAACATGAATTTCGGATGATCGAAATTGATTTGAATGGGACGCAAATAATCGAATCCGGTGTTCTTTTGCTTGTCTAGATTCACCTTCACAACAAAAAACTTCATGTTGCTCTTGATGTAAGGTTCAAGCACGCTTTCTGCGGTAGATGGAATCTTATATCCTTCCTGAATCAAATAATTTTTCAATCCAGTACTTTCTTTCGCTGAAAGAAGAGCAATGTCGTATTCTCCAACCGTGTATTCTGCTTCAATGGTCACATTGAATTTTGTTTCGATCATATCATACTTCATTCGAACTCCCGCATCTGTAGAGGTGACCTCCGCACTCCAGTTTGCTTCGTCTAATTCTATAACTTGATAACACGGGTTGGTGTCGTAATACTCTACCAATCGCGGAGAAGAATAAGCATCGAGCGTTTCGAAAATTCTGCGGTCAACGACTTTGATATCGCCTTCTTGAAGTACAACGGGAACTGGCACGACCATGGCGAAATCGCGCACGTCGCCTTTGAAATCATTCGACATGGTAATGGATGTGCGCGTTCCGTCGCGAACCAAGATAATTTCACTCTTGTTGTTGAAGAGAGTAGTGTCGGCTTTCGCGACATAAAATCCGCAGAACGAATAAGCGTTCACGCTAGAGAGAAGCACCAAAAGTGCTGCTGCCTTAATAAGCAATCTTTGAGTCATGGTTGAATTGTTTTTGTGATGAATAAATCCAGTTGAATGTTTTGCTCGGAAAAAACTTGTTAAGAAGCGGCGTTAACGGAGTGAAGCAAACCAATGCCCAGAGCGGCGCTCCTGTTACAAAATTATAATTTGTGAGGTAGAACGAAGTGAAAGCAACAGCCATCGTCCAAACGATTCGTACCAAACGATTCGTTGGAATAGTCATAGGATCGGTAATCATAAAAAGAGCGAACAACCAAATGCTTCCTGAAGATAATTTGTGAAGGAGAACTTCCCAATTCCATCCCAAGAAAACGATAGTTCTGTAATACTCAAGGGCGAAGAGTGTTGCAATGAAAATGAGTCCAGTGTCCATCCGCTTGACGCGCGAAAGAACTGCCAATCCCGCTGTTCCAATCACAAAGACGAGTAAGGCACTGTTGCCCCATTGTGCAGGTGAGATCCATGCATTATTGGTGAAAAGTATCACAGCGATTATTCCAACATTAGCCGGATTGAAAAGATGCTGGCCTCGAATTTTGAAGATGAATTTTTGTCCAATAGCAATAGCTGCTGCTAATGCATAAAGCATTGGTTCGTTGCTCTTGAACAAGAGCGTTAATCCGAATGCCGTAATCAATGCACTTTTTATCGAATGAAGAGGAAGCTTCAAAAAATAAATTCCAATGAGTTGAATGGAAAGCGCTGTGCCGAATGTGAGCAGCATGGAAGTAAAGGAATAATCCCAACGTAAAAAGAGAACACCTATGCAAACAAATATTGTTTGAGAAACAATTTGAAAATGTCTAGCGTCGCTTTTAAAGAATCGGAGAAAAGATAACAGCATAACTTGAATTTTTTATGCTGTACAGAGAAGAAACCGAATGGTTCATTAATCGAGATAATCTTTTGCAATTTCAGTGAGTTTATCCTTCATTTCACCCGCACTTATTGGGGTGTAGGAGCTTGGCACTTGAAAATATTCTGGCGATGTCTTCTGAAAGATCACTTCACGTGCGCGCACTTGCATGCGTGTTCCTTATTGCTCAATCTCGTAAACCAACAGCGTGCCTTCTGCACCGGCATAAGTATTCCACCAGTAGTTTCCGTCTAAATCTAGTTTCGTGGTGCTGTTGGTCGATGATAAGCTCAGATTTCACAATGCCGTAGCCCGATTCAATGGGGGTGTGCTGATGTTCACCGTCGAAGATACAGGTTATCTCACTCGGGAATAGTGCGAGCTTAATATCGTTCAATTCATAAGGGAAAGTGACGTCGTAAATAATCTTGCCCTCTTGATGTCCAAAAAAAGGAACGTTGTTGCACGAGTGAAAGATAAAAACCGAAACCAACGCAACAAGAAACGTTGAATAGTTCATTTTATTTACAATTGCCAATCGTCTGAAAATTTTCGTGCAGACAATATTACCACATTTTGAAATTAAAATTGGTGATTTGGCTTCAAGCATTGTAAATTCGGGCTTTCAATTCCCTAACCGAGTGACCAACAAAATCAACATTGCCATCGATGGCTATTCATCCTGTGGTAAAAGCACATTAGCCAAGGCTATTGCAAAAAACTTGAATTATATCTACATTGATTCTGGGGCAATGTACAGAACAGTTGCATATTACGCTTTGGAGCACGGTTACGTTCAAAGTGATGGTGTGATTGATGAACATATGTTGGTTGAATCGTTGCATTTGATTTTGATTCAATTTAAATACAATTCAGATACCCAAGAGATAGAAACGTTTTTAAACGGGAATTGCGTCGATAAAGAAATTCGAAGCATGCAGGTTAGTGCGCATGTCTCGGCCATTAGCGCGATTAAAGCCGTTCGTGAAAAGCTCGTTCGAATTCAACAAAGAATGGCCGAGAGCGGCGGTATAGTTATGGATGGAAGAGATATTGGAACGGTTGTTCTTCCTACTGCTGAATTGAAAGTCTTTATGACTGCAGATGTTGAAGTGAGAGCGCAACGCCGTTTTCTTCAACTAAAAAATAATGGGGTAGATATCTCCCTTGATGATGTTCGTGAAAACATTACTCAACGCGATTTTCAAGACACAACGCGCGCTGCAGACCCTTTGGTCAAGGCTTGGGATGCTGTCGTTCTTGATAATTCTAATCTAACAGAGGAAGAACAATTTTCGTTTCTTATGGTGCAAGCAAGAAAGGCTATTGAAATAAAAACGCTGGTTTAGTTCATTCACATTTCAATGTTGTAAAATACGTTTAGACTTTTTCAGTTCTCTCTCGTGTGCGAATAACTTTAACACATGAAGAAATTTTTGAAATGGCCTGTCCTCGCTTTACTGGTTTTACTTTTTTCCTTTCGTTCTAAATTCACAGAATCTCGTGAAGCGCCTTTCGGAGAATCTTGCGAAGCATCTTGTGCAACATCTTTCGCAGAATCCTGGTCCGACAGCCTCATAAAGACCCTCACGCTCGATCAAAAAATTGGACAACTCTTTATGGTTGCGGCATGGAGCGATGAGAAAAAAGAGTCTTACAATCCTACGCTGATTGAAGCGCTTATCAAAAACAACGGCATTGGTGGAATTATTTTCTTTCAAGGTGGACCCGTGCGTCAAGCGAAGTTGACGAATAGATTTCAAGCTAAATCAAAAATTCCTTTGCTCATTGGTATAGACGCAGAGTGGGGGCTAGGTATGCGATTGGACAGCACCATCTCTTTTCCACGCGCTATGACTTTAGGAGCTTCGATGGATGAAAAACTCATTTATGAATTTGGAAAAGAAGTAGCTCGCCAATGCAAGCGCATCGGCGTTCATATGAACTTTGCGCCAGTAGTTGATGTGAATTCAAATCCAAAAAATCCTGTTATTTCGAATCGCTCATTCGGTGAAAATGCCGATCGTGTTACCTCTTGCGGAATGGCTTACATGAAGGGGATGCAAGACAATGGTGTCCTTGCAAACGCGAAACATTTTCCTGGACACGGAGATACTGATGTTGATTCGCACAAAGAACTTCCTGTCGTAAATAAAAATTACGCGCAGCTGTCTTCGAATGAATTCAAGCCTTATAGAACCATGTTTGAAAATGGATTGGCGAGTGTTATGGTTGCGCATTTATCGCTTCCTGAATTTGAAAAAGAAGCACACGTTCCGAGCACACTCTCAAAAAACATCATCACTGGGTTACTTCGCGACAGTTTGAAGTTCGATGGATTGGTTCTCACCGATGCCATGAACATGGAAGGCGTTGCGAAATATTTCCCAGCGGGAGAGGCCGATGTGCGGGCGCTTATTGCAGGAAACGACGTGGTTTTGTTCCCGTTGAATGTTCCGTTAGCCATTCAAAAAGTGAAAGAGGCCATTCAACAAGGACGAATTACGGAAGCTGAAATTACAGAGAAGGCACTAAAAGTATTAAAGGCAAAAGAACGTGTTGGAGCGAATAAGTTCAAGACTATTCCAATTAAAGGAATTTCGAAAGATTTGAATTTACCATACGCCACGGCCTTACGCAGACGGTGCATTGAAAGTTCAATAACTGTTATTTCCGACAGTAAAATTCCCTACGAGGATTCGTTTAAATGGAAAAAGCCACTCGGGGTTGTAATTATTGGAGACGATGCCAATTGCGCATTCGCAAAGAGCATGGATCAATACAAAGCCGTTGAAATTCATGCGCTTTCAAAAGAATGCACAGAGTTAGATGTGCATCAGGTTATTTCAAAATTGAAGGCGAATTGCTCCGATGTGCTCGTCGCATTTTTAGGCACAACGAACAAGGCCAATACGAACTTCGGAATTACAACACATGGAACCCATGCAGCTCATAAAATCTCAGAGCATTTCGCAACAACCGTTGTTATTTTCGCATGTCCATATGCGCTTGAAAAATCAGAGTGGAAAGGGATTAACGATTTCGTAATAGCTTATCAGCCCGATGATTTGACGCAGCAAGTGACGGCAGATGCCATATGCGGCATCATTCCCTTTCAAGGAAAATTACCGGTTTCGGTTGGAAGTAGATTCAAAGAAGGACAAGGGAAAACGTTTGAGTCGGCTGGAAGAATGCGCTATCTGACGCCTTCTCAAACAGGATGGTTCAACTTCGTAGCAACAAATGCTCAGGTAACAAATAATAACAGTGTTTATGTGGAAGACATGATGGCGAATGCCCCAATGGAAGTTGCTGGATCCGAAATGAATTTATTTTCGAAGGTCGATGAGATTGTGAAGGAAGGTTTGGATCAGGGCGCTTACCCAGGTTGCCGTGTTTTAATAGCGAAAGACGGCGTTATTCTTTACAACAAGAGTTTTGGTTACCTAGACAAGGCAAAGACGCAAAAAGTGGCTGAGAATTCAATGTACGACCTTGCTTCGGTAACGAAAATGCTTTCGACGACTATGGCCCTCATGAAATTGGTAGATGAAGGGAAAATAGATGTGGAAAAAACCATTGGTGAATACATCGATTTCCCAGAAGGACATCCACATGCAAAAATGCAATTGAAGCGAATGTTGTCGCACACTGCCGGACTTCCCGCATGGAAAGATTTCACCGACTTAACAGTGAATGGCGGAGAGTGGGATGGGAATTGTTTGTCGAAGGAACATACGGATAAATGTAGCAATCCGGTTTGTGCAGATATGTGGACCACCAAAGAAATGACGGATTCGATTTACAATGAAATTCTAGCGTTGAAACTGAATCCAGATCAAGGCTATTTGTATAGTGATTTAGGATATTACTACTACAAGAAAATGATTGAAAATATTACAGGAGTGCCTCTGGATTTTTATGTCTCTGAAACATTCTATAAGCCTATGGGCCTGCGTTCTATGGGATACAATCCGCAAAATAATTGGCCGGTGAAAATGATTGCAGAGACGGAAACAGATTCGAAGTGGAGACGACAAGCCGTTCGCGGATACGTGCACGATCAAGGAGCAGCACTAATGGGTGGTGTAGGTGGACATGCTGGTCTGTTTGGCAATGCGAACGATTGCGCAGCTTTGATGCAATTGTGCTTGAACGACGGAACCTATGGAACAAACGAATTTTTTCATCATGAAACTATGGATTTGTTTACAGCCCGTCACTTCAAGGACAACAGAAGAGGATTAGGATTCGATAAACCAGGATTCACCAAGTGGAGCGGCGCAACAGGGCCTTCTGCAAGCGACGAGAGCTTTGGTCATTCCGGCTTCACAGGAACGCTTTGCTGGGCAGACCCTGCGAACGGAACCATATTCGTTTTCTTGAGCAATCGCAACTGTCCAAGTTCTGAAAATTGGAAGATCAACGATTTACGCATTCGCCCTCGAATTCAAGAAGAAATTTACAAGCTGTTTCCTATTAAACCGTAGTACTTTTGCAACGGAGTTCTACTCCTTTGTACTATGGAAAGAAAATTGAAAATAGGTATTGTGTGCTACCCAACTTTTGGAGGTAGCGGTGTGGTGGCAACTGAGTTAGGGAAAGCACTTGCTGAAAAAGGACATGAGATTCATTTCATCACTTATTCGCAGCCGGTTCGTCTTGGTTCTTTAAGAAAAAATGTCCGCTACCACGAAGTGAACGTAAGCGATTATCCGTTGTTTTTATATCCACCTTACGAGCTAGTTCTTGCCAGTAAAATGGTAGATGTAGCCAAGCACGAAGGCCTTGATCTGTTGCATGTACACTACGCCATTCCGCATGCAAGTGCTGCTTACATGGCTAAACAAATATTGAAAAGAGAAGGAATAAATCTGCCGGTAATAACCACCCTTCACGGAACTGATATTACACTTTTAGGAAGAGACGCTTCGTTCGAGCCTGTGATATCGTTTGCCATCAATGAAAGCGATGCTGTCACTGCTGTTTCGCAAAGTTTGAGAACAGATACCTACAAGCTTTTTGGAATCAATATCGATATTGAAGTCATTCCAAACTTCTTGAACGCAACGCCTTTAAACGAAAACGTTGTGCAGGAAATTCGAGAGGAGTACGCGCCCAATGGAACACCTATGCTCATTCACATTTCGAACTTCCGTCCAGTAAAACGAGTGATGGACGTTATGGAAATATACAAGCGCGTGAATGAATTGAAACCTTCCATTTTAATCATGGTTGGCGACGGTCCGGATCGTTCAAAAGCAGAACAATTTGCGCGTGATAATCAACTCAACGATGTTGTATTTGTTGGAAATGTGAAGAACCCTATGGAACTTCTTTCAGCAGCAGATGTGATGCTCCTTCCTTCCGAATCAGAGAGTTTTGGTTTAGCAGCTCTTGAAGCCATGGCAAGCGGAGTGCCAGTTGTATCGAGTAATGCAGGCGGTTTGCCTGAATTGAATAGGCATGGTGTGTCGGGACTTATGAGCAACGTGGGAGATGTCGATGAAATGGCGAAACAAGTGTTTTATCTCATTGAGAAGGAAGAACGATTGTTGAAATTCAAGGACCATGCTAGAGAAAGAGCGAACGCATTTTCGCTAGAAGCTGTTCTTCCGTTGTATGAAAAGTTATATGACAAAGTGTTGAATTCATGAACAAGACAGCCCCGCAATTTATAGGAAAGCGCATTCAAGTCTTGCGCGAAAAAGAACAATTGACAATCACGATTTCACAGAGTGTTGAGCGCTGGCAAGAAGCACTGCTTTATGCATGGCTTATGGCCTGGACGTTCTGCGGTGGTGTTTTTATTTATTCCTTGTTTACTTCTCCAAATGGTGGAGAGCAAATCTTCTTTTTAATCTCTACTGCTTTGTGGTCTTTCTTTTTTTATCGCACGTTGAAAGTGCTTATGTGGAGAAAAACAGGCAAGGAAATTTTAGTGTTTAAAAAAGGAGAATTGACATTACAAAATGCGTTCGGAACGCGCGGTAAAAAAGAGAAATTCGATCTGGAAAAAATCTCACAATTAGGATTGGTGAAGCAGGATGAAAATTCGTTTTTTTATTTCCTCGATGATAGCTTTTGGATTATGGGTGGAGAGCGACTAGGATTTGTTCATAATCGATCTAAAATCCGATTCGGAAAACAACTAAATCCTCACGACGCCCAAATCTTGTTACGTAGTGTCGATAGCGCTGTTAAGGGGTATTCGGCTTGAAGATCAACGACCCAGAATTGATGCAGTAACGCAATTCAGTAGGAGGTGGGCCGTCTGGAAAAACATGTCCCAAATGTCCGCCACATTTACTGCACATAACTTCTGTTCTTACCATGCCATAGGAGACGTCTTTTTCCTCTGAAATGACCAACTCATTGATGGCCTTGAAATAACTCGGCCATCCACATCCGCTATCGAATTTAGAATCAGATTGAAACAGCTCTTGTCCGCATGCCGCGCAGCTATATGTTCCTATGTCATGATGGTCCCAAAACTCACCTGTAAAAGCGCGTTCAGTGCCTTTCTCACGTAGAATGCGGAATTGCTCAGGAGAGAGTTCTTTCTTCCATTCTTCTTCAGTTTTAACAACAGTTGGTACCATATTACTAGGGGTGCTTTGATTTTGTTTTTGTTGTGAACAGCTTGCTAAACTTAATGCAGCTGCTATGCTAAACGAAACTAATTTTCTCATGTTTGAACAACAAATGTTTCTAGAATTTATTTTGAAGTCACTTATAAATTTAACGCGTCGGCTGTATATGATTTTGTTTTTAAAAATGCGTCGAAAGGCCCGCAATACATGATGTTTCCACCCTTCTCGCCACCTTCAGGTCCAATGTCTACAATCCAATCGGCGCAGCGCATAACATCAGTGTGGTGCTCAATCGCAATCACAGTATGTCCTTGTGCAAGCAATGCTTGAAACGTGATCATCAACTTCTGAACATCGTGAAAATGCAAACCTGTTGTTGGTTCATCAAAGATGAAAAGTGTATGCGGTTGATTCGGTCCTTTAATTAGAAATGAAGCGAGTTTAATGCGCTGTGCTTCTCCGCCAGAAAGGGTGCTGTTGCTTTGTCCGAGTTTAACATAATCAAGGCCTACAGCTTTAAGCGGTGTAAGTTTTTGTACAATGTGCTTCGCAGAAGTGGATGTGTCTTCACCAAAGAACTCAATGGCTTCATCAACGGTTAAGTCCAATACATCTGCAATGTTTTTCCCTCGGTAGTGTACATCTAAAACTTCTTCCTTAAATCGTTTTCCTTTGCACGTTTCGCAGACCAATTCAACGTCAGCCATAAACTGCATCTCAATCGTCTGAATTCCCTCACCTTCGCAGGTGTCACAGCGTCCTCCAGTCACGTTGAACGAGAAAAATGCAGGCTTCATGTTGCGTTGTTTTGCAAGCGGCTGTGAAGTGAATAAGGCACGAATGTCGTCGTATATTTTTAGGTAAGTTGCAGGGTTAGACCGACTGCTTTTTCCAATCGGATTTTGATCTACAAATTCTAATGCTTTAATGGAAGAAATACTACCAGAAAGTTCACTGTAATTCGGACTGTTTTCTGAAATTCCGTTCAATGCATTTTGAAGAGCAGGGTAGAGGACACTCTTAATGAGTGTGCTTTTTCCAGATCCGCTAACTCCAGTAATCACGCTGAAAGCGTGAAGAGGTATGTCTATGCTCGCATTCGATAAATTGTGAAGATTCACTTCTTTCAGCGATACAAGATCGGTGAGTTTCTTTTTCGTTTTTTCAATGTGAATTTTCTTATCTCCACGCAAGTAATCTCCGGTTAAAGTCTTGCCTTTTTTCTCAAGATCTTTCGCCGTTCCTTCAAAAACTATTTCACCGCCTTTTGCCCCAGCTTCTGGACCAATATCAATGATGTAATCGGCATTGCGAATAATTTCTTCTTCGTGCTCAACGACAATTACGGTGTTTCCTTGATCTCGTAAATTCTTCAATACTTCGAGCAAACGTTTGCTGTCGCGTGGATGCAATCCAATGCTAGGTTCGTCCAGAATATACATAGAGCCGACCAGTGCGCTACCCAGGCTAGTGGCGAGGTGTATGCGTTGCGCCTCACCACCGCTAAGTGTGTTTGAAAGGCGATTCAAGGTTAAGTATTCCAATCCGACTTCACACAAAAAAAGAAGTCTGTTTTTAATCTCGAGAAGAATTCTTTTAGCAATAGACTCTTCGTTCTTCGTTAAAGAAAGTGTCTCGAAAAAATGCAGTGATTTGTGCAAGGGAAGTAGCATCAATTCAGAAACAGATGTGTTCGCAATCTTCACGTAGTTTGCTTCTTTCTTCAGGCGTGTTCCATGACATTCCGGACACGCGGTTCTTCCACGATAGCGAGAAAGCAAAACACGGTTTTGAATCTTATAAGTCTCTGCTTCTAAATATTTGAAGAAAGTATTTATTCCATGAAAATGTGTGCACCCTTCCCAAATGGTTTTCTTTTGAAGTGCAGTTAAATCGCGATAAGGCGTGTGAATGGGTATGTCGGCTTTCTTCGCATTGCGAATCAAATCGTCTTTCCAATCACTTAGTTTTTCACCCTTCCAACAAGCAATACAATCCTGATAAATGGAAAGGTTTTCATTCGGAATAACCAACTTCGAATCTATCCCAATAATGCTTCCAAATCCTTCGCATGATTTGCAGGCGCCAATTGGATTATTGAAGGAAAACAGATTCAACGAAGGTTCTTCGAAAACAACACCGTCTTCTTCCAACTGATTAGCGTAAACATCGAATTTCTTTTTATCTGGAAAGAATAACGCACAATGTCCGTGTCCCAGAGAAAATCCCAAGTCTACGCTATCTCCTAAGCGAGATGCTTCGAGCTCGTCGTCTTTCGACATGCGGTCAATAAGCAAGTAATAGGTTTGTTTCGAAGAGTATTCCGCTTCTTGAATTTCAATAAATTCATTCCCAAAAACAAGTCTGCTGAATCCTTGCGCAAGCAATGTTTCTTTCGCTATTTGAAAGGATGTTTCAGATTCTATTTTAAGTGGACAAACAATAGCGAAGCGTGTTTCATTTTTCAATTTGAAAATCGCGTTCACCACATCAGAAGTATTGTTCTTCGTTATGGCCTTGCCTGTGGTAGGAGAGAAGGTTACGCCAATGCGTGCATAGAGCAGCTTAATGTAATCGTATATTTCTGTTGAAGTTCCAACGGTAGATCTTGAGCTTCTTCCCGTTACTTTTTGTTCAATGGCAACAGCCGGACTAATACCTACAATAGAGTCTACATCGGGTTTGTCGAAACGTCCCAAAAACTGACGTGCATACGAAGATAGACTTTCAACATAACGTCTTTGTCCTTCTGCAAATAGAGTGTTAAAGGCCAAACTACTTTTTCCAGAGCCACTTAATCCTGTAAGGACAACGAGTTTATTTCTCGGAATGGAAACAGAGATGTTCTTCAGATTGTGCACGCGTGCACCTTTAATAATAATATGGGTTTTGTAACTCTCGTTCTTCACGTCTTTCATGTTGAAGTATCAAAGGTATTACCTCTTCAAGCAGATTATTGTTCATTGGTAGGAAAGAAAAAAAAGTAAAAAAAAGTTTGTGTTTAGTGAAAAGAAGAACTATATTCGTTTTCAAGATGTCGAATGAAAGACGTCGAAACAAAAAAATCACCTCAAGCGCCTATAGAATATAACACTACTTTTTTTCAGTTCTAAATTAGTTGAACCATTTAAAAAAGGAGGACGTTATGCGCTTATCACTAGAATCAGATCGCCAATTGGTTACCTTGTACATGCAAGGAAACGAACCCGCATTTCGTGAGTTAATGTCTCGCTATAAGTCGAAGGTGTTTGGAAAAATTTACATGTTCGTTCGCGATCGCGAATTAGCAAACGATTTATTCCAAGATACATTCTTAAAGGCTTTACAAGCATTGAAAGACGGACAGTACAATGAAGAAGGTAAATTCTCTGCCTGGATCATGCGTATTGCACATAACTTGTGCATAGACCATTTCCGCAACAATAAGAAAATGCCCATTCAGCGTGCTACCGATAAGTACGATCCACTTGATTTCGTTCAGGAGAAATCGAACAACGTGCTTAAGCAGGTGATTCAAAAGGAAGTAACCAAAGAGGTGCGCCAGTTAATTGGTATGCTTCCTTCCGAGCAACGCGAAATAGTAATGATGCGTATTGTTTATGATATGAGCTTCAAGGAAATTGCAGATCACTTGAACATTAGCATCAATACAGCTTTGGGAAGAATGCGCTACGCGTTAATAAACCTTCGCAAGCACATTGAAAAGCATAACATTAAGCTGGTAATCTAAAAAAGATTAGTCGGAGGGCAATATCGAAAGAAAAGGTTGCGTTAAGCCTAAAACTAAAACGCGCCTATGCAAAATTTTACCCTTCAAGATTTAGTAGCTTTTATGGAGTCGGAAGAAGTAATTCTTTCAGCTTATGAGCAGCTGCAACCGGTTACCAAAAATTATATTTGGAACTAATGAAAAGCCACTCGAGAGAGTGGCTTTTTTCTTGTTTACTTTTGCCTCATGAAAGTGCAACGCCTCTTATTCATTCTCTTCATTAGTGCTGCTTTTCTGAATGCCTGTTCTACAGGAAACTCTTCGGGCGATGTGACCGTCCTTTTTCAACCCAAATACGCCAAAGGTTTTCGTGTTGTTAAAGTTGGAGGTGATACCCTAATTCAGTTCCTGTCTCATTCTGATTCTCCTAATGTTTCTCATTCTGTTTCCGATTCTCCTGCTGTTTCTTATTCCGTTTCTCTTTCTCAAATCAATCCCGAAAGAATTGCCCTACTCAGCACCACACATTCCTATTTCATGAATGCATTGGACGGAATGAAAAACGTCTGCGGAGTAACATACGCAGATCGCATTCAGATTGAAAAGTTACAAGCACAAATTGCAAATGGAAAGACACAAAATCTGACTAAAAACGGAGATGTGAATCAGGAAGATTTGCTTATGTTGAATCCAACGGTGCTTTTTAGCGTTCCCTTCGAACCCACTCAGTGTCAAACGAAATTGCCGAACTGTTCTGTTATTCCAACCTCTGAATACCTGGAAGAACATCCGCTTGGAAAAGCGGAATGGATTTATGTTTTTGGATATGTACTTCGGAAGGATGTTTTGGCGAGAGAGTTGTTTTTGGAAATTGAAAACGCATACATAGGTGCTGCGCAAGGACCTTCGGTAGACCTTCCGTCAGAACCTTCTGCAAGACCTAGAGTATTTTTCGCTACCAACAACGGCAGCGACTGGACCGTAGCGAATAACCAATCGTATTGGGCTATTTTGTTGAAAGATGCAGGTGCAGAATATGTGGGATCTACTGAGGGAACAGGGAATTTGAACTTCGACAAAGAACGCATGCTGTTCGCTTTGAATGAAGCCGATGCCTATGGCGAGTTGGTGTATTTTCCGAATACATCCAACGTTTCACTCTCACAGCTGCATCCTGAATTCATGCAGAGTGGTCCTTTTCAACATAAAAAAATATTTCTTTGTAACGCCGCAGACAACGGCTTCTTCGACAAGGCGCTGCTTGAACCGCACATATTACTTCAAGAATTAGAAAAAGTGTTGAGCGATTCAACCTTTTCAGGAAACTACTTTCAACACACACATTAGATCACGCAATACTTAACTTTGTCGCATGGACTCGAAAGAATTGGAATTCAACAAGAACGAAGATAAAATGCTTCAGCGCATTGCCGAACTTCAACGTAGATTGAAAAAAATCTACGAAGGAGGAGGGAAGAAGCGCATCGAGAAAGAACATGAAAAAGGAAAGATGACCGC
>JBILTF010000042.1:0-19661 GCA_044371675.1 Flavobacteriales bacterium | reverse complement strand
CACCCAAGACCGGCTGTTGTTTTTTCAACTCGCGTGTGCGCGACTTCATGTTGTAATCGAACACGCTTCCGGGTGTGGTCATAGATGAATATCCGAAGCGAAGCGTCTCGGTATCGAATTCCGGATTCGCTCCCACTCCCGCGCTGTAGGTCGGATCTGGAAACTCGAGGTAATGCTCTTCTGCTTTGTCCCAACGCGTTACGCGAATGTGCGCCAAACCGTCGGTGCGCTCTTCCAACACCAAATATTCTTTGAACATTTCAACCGACTCCAACAACGTGTTTTCGCGATGCGGAATGACTTCTTCCCAATTTTCTTTTTCAGTTGAATGAATAGGGCACGACATTAATCTGAAGTTCTTGGCTTCTAAATTCGTGAGGACATAGAACTTGTCTTCGTATTGCGTGATGCTGTATTCCAAGTCGCGTTCGCGTTTTTGAAACAGACGAAACTCTCCCTTCGGATTGTTAGATTCTAACACACGGTATTCGTCGGAAACGGTTTGCGAACTTCCAATCATTAAAAATTTCTTTGTTTTCGTTTTGAAAACGAAGCACGAAAATTCTTCGCCCTTTTCATCGTAAACCAAAACATCGGAAGCCGTATCTGTTCCCAGTTCGTGACGCCAGATTTGGCTATCACGCAAGGTTTGTTCATCTTTCTTCGTGTAGAAAAAATGAAGGTTGTCTGAAGCCCATGTGGCAGAACCGGATGTTCCTTCAATGACTTCGTTGAACATTTCTCCGGTTTGAAGATCGCGAACGTGCAGCGTGTATACTCTTCTGCTCACTTCATCTATTCCGTAAACCATGAAGCGATTATTCTCTGAAATGCTTAAACCGCCTAGCGCCCAGTAGTCTTTTCCTTTTCCCATTTCTGGACCGTTGATGAGAATTTCTTCTTCTCCGGTTTCCATGCTGTCTTTCTTTCGGCAGTTGAAGGCGTAGTCTTGTCCAATTTCAAAACGCGTGTAATACCAATATCCGTTTTGCTTCACCGGAACAGAAGAATCGTCTTCTTTGATGCGTCCTTTCATCTCTTCGAACAACTGCTTTTGCAATTCTTCGGTATGCTTCATTCCCGCGTCTACGTGGTCGTTCTCTTCTTTCAAATAAGCCAAGACATCGGCAGTTTGTTCGTCTGGCGTAGCAGCGTTTTTCTGCTCGTCGGAAAGACGCATCCAAAAATAGTTGTCGACACGGGTATGTCCGTGTTCCACCAATTCCTTCTCAATTTTCTTTGCACTCGGTGTCTTCATGATAATCTATTTTGCAGTAAGTGATTCGCCAACGATTAAGTCGATGGGAGATGTTATTTTAATGTTTTCCAAATTTCCTTCAACCAAAAAAACCGAATGACCGTTCGCTTCCACTACGGAAGCATCATCGGTAAACAACGGGCTGAAAGGTTTGCTGTAGGCTTCTTTCAGCATGGTTGATTCAAAACATTGGGGTGTTTGAATGCGTTTGTACAACGAACGATCTATGCTTTTATTGAGGACGCCGTGAACTTCGCGAATGGAATCGTTTATCGGAATGGCGGGTACTACAGCGTTGTGTTCATTCAATGCGTTGAAGCAACGCGTGAGTGTCTCGTGCGAAACAAGTGGACGCACTGCGTCGTGAATTGCAATGTGTTGAACGTCGGAAGAGACGGCTTCAATGCCGTTTTTCACGCTGTGAAAGCGTTCTTCTCCGCCGGCAACCACCGTGTGTTCAGGGACGTCTTCAAACTGAAGACACAAGTCTTTCCAGAATGAAATATAGTCGTGATGCATAACCACAATCATTTCGAAATTCTGATTGAATGAATAGAAATTTCGAAGGGTATGGATAAGTATGGGCGTGTTGTTGAGTGTGAGGAATTGCTTCGGAAGGGGGCTTCCCATGCGGGTTCCGGTGCCTCCTGCGACAAAAATGACTGCTTGTTTCACTGTGTTCATGTCGCAGAAATTAATCTTCTAAATGCGTTGAATAAATTACCTCGTTGGATGGAATGGTAGCGTTCACACGCTTTCCAACCACTAAATTTCGTTGTGCCCATTTGAATCCGTCGCCCGGAGAGAGCATGCACAAGTCGGCTTCTTCAATCACACTTCCCGCAGGAATATCTTTCACCGCGGCAATGCTGCGCTCTAGCTTCAAGCGAGCAGCGGCGGTGGCCTCTTCGATCTTCATTTCCACTTCACCCATAGACAATTCGAGTTCACGAATGTCGCGCACCATACGACGAATACCGTCGGGCCCCAACGAACCTTTTTGGTCTGTGCCCTTCAAGTTGCGATCGGTGGTGATGTGTTTTTCAATGATGGTAGCACCCATGGCAACGGCAGCCACGGGAGTGAAGATGCCGAGGGTGTGGTCGCTGAAACCAATGTTGTAATTGGGGTAATTCGCCTGTAAAAAGCGAAGGGTATTGAGGTTCACGTTCTTCGGCTGCGTAGGGTATTCTGACGTGCAATGAAGAATGCTGATGTTCGAATGGTAATGCGAAATAGTGTCTAACGCGTGATCGAGCTCTTCTTTTCCGGCCATTCCGGTTGAAAGAATCATGGGAATTTTTGTTTCGGCAAGAGCCGCTAGCAATGGCAAATTGGATAAGTCGCGACTGGCTACTTTCAGGTAATCGGGAGTGAATCGTTTCAACAAAGAAAGACATCTTCGAGCGCAAAGCGTTTCCACAAAATCGAGTCCCTTTGCTTTTGCGTAGTGAAACAACTCTTCGTGTTGTTCGTCGTTTAACTCAAGAAAAGCGCGGTGTTCTCCGTAGGTTGTCCCGAAAGAATGCGGACTGTTATAGGGTGCATTCATTTGCGACTGACTGAGTTCTTCGTTCAAATCGCGTTTCGTGAACTTCACCGCGTTCATGGGTTTCATTGAAAGTTGAAAATAATCTTCGACCACGGGCAATGCAGCAAGATCAATAATCTGCTTCGCCAATTCAACAGAACCGTTGTGGTTTTGTCCTATTTCTCCGATTATGTAGGTCACTTTACAAATATACACGATTCATGAATGAAAGTTCCCAATGGCAAGGTTCTGCGAAAGGTGTGTTACAAGATTCGGAGCAAGGTTGTTCCGAAGGTGCTTCTCAAGAGCTTTCGCAGAATCTTTCACCAGAATCGAGTATTTTTGAACCATGATTGAAAACAAGGTTGCTAATAGTAAACTTATTACGCTCGATATTGCTGAAGAGGTGGAGGCGTTTGCAGGTGTGGCGTTAGATATTGCTCCTCAATTGTGGCAAGGAATTGCGTTGAAGGAAAAGGATTTTAGAGAATTTGTATCAACACTCAATACTACAGAATACGCCAATAAGATTGTTGCCATTCATTGTTCGGTAGATGCGATTGTTCCGATTTGGGCATACATGTTATTGGCTTTGAAGCTTTCTGAAGTGCATGCGCAATGTCATTTTTCTTCTCCAGAAAATTTAGACACTTTAAGAGCGCTTGCGTTTATTCAACAACTTGATCTTTCGAAATTTCAAGATAAAAATGTTGTCGTTAAGGGCTGCACTTCACTTCGATTAACTGAAGAAGTTTACATTCAACTTTCTCAAAAACTTCAACCTGTCGCCAACCGCATTATGTATGGCGAGCCGTGTTCTACCGTGCCACTATTTAAGCGTTAACCAACGGAGCTGGTCATCACAACACGTTGTGTCATGGCGAAGTGTATCGTTCACTAACGAAATTCCAATTCACAACCGTGAAAATGGCCGTTAGATAATCGGCGCGTTTGTTCTGATATTTCAAGTAGTACGCGTGTTCCCAAACGTCGATTCCGAAGATTGGAGTGCCTGGTTTGTCTACTACTTTCGACATGAATGGGTTGTCTTGATTGGCTGTTGAAGTAACGAAAAGTCCGCCCTTCGCGTCTTTGCACAACCACACCCATCCGCTACCGAAGCGCGCTTTGCCCTCGTCGGTCATGAGTTTTTTCAAGTTGTCCATTCCACCGAAGTCGCGTTGAATAGCGGCTGATAATTCCCTACTCGGCTCACCTGCTGCGCTTGGCGCTGCCATACAATTCCAGAAAAAAGAGTGATTGAAATGTCCGCCGCCGTTGTTGCGAACGGCCATGTCCTTCGGATCAATTGCGGCGCAGAGCTGCTCAATATTCAACTTCGCATATTTCTGATTGGCTTCCAACTTCATGGCCGCATTCAAATTCGTTACATACGCCAAATGGTGTTTGTCGTGATGAATGCGCATAGTCTCTGCGTCTATAGCAGGTTCCAAAGCCTCATAGGCGTAAGGCAATTCAGGGACTGTCCACTCCTGCGCAAAAACTGAAACTCCAGCGAAAAGAAATACAACCACAAGCAACAAATTTTTCATAGTCATCGTTATTGATTCGTTCGAACAAACCGTTGTGAGTTACTTCACAACTCCTGTCCAAAAGTAGTTCATACACCGTGTACTTTTAAACGAAGAATGGAAGAAGTAAAAGAAATAGAAGGGGGACCGGTTCTTCAAGATAAAAAACCTATTTCAGCACGAAGAAAGTGGCTGAAGCGCTCTCTGATTGGCTTGTTCGCATTGCTAACACTGCTCTTTTCCGGATTGGTCTTAGCGGTTACTGTGTACGAGGATGAGATTGTGAAGTATGCCCTTCAAACCGTTCAAGAAAATCTAAAAACGAAGTCGAGTATTCGCGAAACCGACTTAACCCTTTGGAAAAACTTCCCTTCGGTGTCAATTCGCTTCAAAGACATTTATGTTGAAGAAGATTCGAAGGCACGTGACACACTTTTTTTCGCGAAGGAATTGTACTTGTCTTTCGACATTATTGATCTCTTCAGCGGGAAATACAATATTGAAGAAATTGAAGCGAAAGACGGTTCGTTCAACATGCGTGTAGATCGCAAAGGCAATGGGAACTGGGACGTGTGGAAGACCGATACCTCTTCCACCCCGAATGAAAAATTCAAAATAAATCTCGAAGATATTGTTGGAGAGAACATCTCTTACCTCTACGAAGACGAGCAAGAAAAAACGTTTGTTGATCTGAAGTTGAAAGAATTACAGGCCTCTGGAAAATTCACAGAAAAGCAATTCTTGTTGGATATCGAAACTTCTGCGCGTATGAATGTCTTGTATGCCGGCGAAACGGAAATGCTTCGCAAACGCAACATTGGACTCGATTCAAAAATGCAAGTGAATCTTGACAACAAGACATTTATTATTCAGACCGCTGAATTGTTGTTGGAAGAGGTGCCACTGAATGTCACGGGCAGCTTGAATTACGGCAATCGCGCGAGCATTGACTTACACATTGAAGAAACCGATTTAGATCTGAAGGAGGGCATACAATTGCTGCCTAAATCAATGCAAGTTCAGCTTCAACCTTATGCCCCATCAGGTGACATGAAATTCAATTTCGATATGAGTGGTCCGTTCGGAAATCATTCGATATCCTCCAACTTCTCTATAAAAGAGGGAGAACTGGTTGAAATAAATTCAGGTTTGAACTTACATTCTATTGAGCTCAATGCGAATTACGTCTTGAAGGAAGGAACCGATAGTTTGACTATTTCCAACTTCAAATCTATCTTGGGAACTGGTTCGCTGAGCTGCAAAGGAAGCGTCCGCGATTTGAAAGATCCTGTTTTGAATTTATCGGTTACTGCAGAAACAAATCTGAAGGATGTAAAAGTATTCTTCGGTTGGGATTCCCTTGCGGTGTGCGACGGGCAAGTCTCTGTGGAATCTATAATCCGCGGAAAAATTGCCTTTCATGAGGCGCACGGAACCTTCGATTGGTCACAGTTGCATTTAAATGGAAGGGCGAAGGTTACAGACGGAAGTTTTCAATGGGCCACATCAAATGGTTTGTTTAAAAACATTAATGGGGTGTTTGTCTTAAACGGATCCGATGCGCGTGTAGAGCAATTGAACTTCAACATAAACGAAAACAATTGCAGTTTTTCAGGCGACTTTTATTCGGTGATCCCCTATTTCACCACAGACAATTCCGCATTAAACATAAATGCCCATTTGTACTCGAATCGTCTCGATCTGGAAAAGATTCTAACCGCTGCAGGTAGCGATAATAAAGATATGCAGCTTGCACTACCTACTTCCATTCAACTGCATCTAACCACACAGATAGACCAGTTTTTATTCAAGTCGTTCAACGCCTCGAACATCAAAGGAACGATAGATTACGCCAACGGAAAACTGCAGATTTCTCCTCTTCAATTGAATTTGGCGGGAGGAAATGTGCAAGCCGATTTCAATCTGTTTCCCTCAAGCAATGGACAGTTCGGCGTGACGTGCGACGGTGCGTTGAGCAACATTGACATTCAGCAGGTGTTTGGATTGTTCAACAACTTCGGTGAGACGTATATCACCGAGAACAACATCAAAGGAAACGCTACGATGTTGGTCAATTTTCAAACTACACTCGGAGCAGATCTATCGGTGCTTCCGAACACCATAAAATCTGATTTGCAGGTGAACATTGAAAACGGAGAACTGAATGATGTTTCTTCTTTTCAATACATGATTACCTATATAAAGGGAAACAAGTGGATAGCGCCGTTTGTGAAGGAGGATGACTTTGCGGAAAAACTTCGACACATTAAATTCTCGACGCTTCAAAATTCCATTCACATTGAAAATTCAATCATAACATTCCCACTGATGGAAATTGAATCGAGTGCTATGTCGATCAGCATGGAGGGCACGCACACTTTCGATCATGTACTTGACTATCGCATTGGTTTCGACTTAAAAGAAATATTGCTGAACACCCCTGGGACGGCGGGAGATAAGAGTGGCAGACAAATTTATTTGTACATGCGCGGGCCGATAGACCATCTAGAATTCGGATTGGACAAAGACGCGCTTCGAAGCGATCGCGTGAGTGCTAAACTCGTTGAGAAGGAAAAACTCAATCGCATTTTCACGAATGCCTTCAGCTGGAGGAAAGAAAGAGAAACAGAAAGAGGAATCGTAAGAGAAAGAGTGAATGATAAACCTCCGATTCAAGAGCGCATTGCTCCGTATATAAAAGACAATGTTTCTCCAGAAGCGAAAGCTGAAAAAGAGAAGAAGACGCCGAAGTGGCTTCAAGAAAAACAAGAATACGAGGAAGAAGAATGAACTTACCGGAGGCCTTTGTCACTCGCCTAAAAACGCAATTTCCCGATCAGTGGGAACTCATGATTCCTGCCTACGAACGCGAGATTCAAACTTCGGTTTTAACACATCCGACGAAGTTTAAGAACACTGTTATTCAAGGCAATCCTGTTGCTTGGAACGCTCTTGGTTTGTTGTTGGAAGAGCGTCCGAAATTCACTTTTGATCCGCACTATCACGCTGGAGCGTATTACTCGCAAGAGGCGAATTCGATGCTCATTGGACATTTGTTTCAAAAGGCTATTCAAGAAATTGAAAATCCTGCAGTGCTTGATCTCTGCGCTGCTCCCGGAGGAAAAAGTATAATATACTCCACCCTACTCGGTGAAAACGGCGTTTTGGTAGCGAATGAAGTGATGCCTCAGCGTTTGAGTATTCTTCGTGAAAACCTCGACAAATGGGGCATTCCGAACATTTTCACGTTGGGTATGTATCCGAATAAAATTCCGTTTACACATGCCTTCGATGTGGTTGCTGTAGATGCTCCTTGCAGCGGAGAAGGTTTGTTCCGCAAGCAAGTCGATTACAGAGGTGAATGGAAAGAGTCTTTCGCTCACACTTGCGCTGTTCGTCAGCATGAAATACTTCAAGAAGCCGTTCGTTTGTTGAAGCCCGGAGGTTATTTGTTGTATTCCACCTGCACCTTCGCACCTGAAGAAAATGAAGATATTATTTCCTACTTAACCGAAGAATTTCAACTTGAAAATATTCCGATTGAAATGCATTCGGGTTGGAAAGTAGATATCGTGAAATGCGCTTCTGGCGAGGGATACCGTATGTTGCCTCACAATACTCCCGGAGAAGGATTCTTCTGCACGCTTTTGAAAAATCCTGAAGGACAAACGGAGAAAATTCGCTTCAAACCGAATATGAAAATTGTTGCGCTGAATGCAAAAGAACGGGCAACAGTGAATGCTTTTATTCGTGAAGATGTTGCGCTTGTGAAAAATGAAAAGGGCTTGGTTTTTCTCGATACGCTTCAACATACATTCAAAGATCTTTGGCGCGCTTTGCTACCTAATGCGAATGCAGGAACGCTTGTGGGCGAATTCATGAAAGATAAATTCATTCCTGGTCAAGGCATTGGTAATACAGGCATTGAAGCCGCTTCGGTAAAAAAGTTAGAGCTTTCTTATGAAGATGTGATTCGATATTTGAAGAAAGAAGTGATTCAGGTCGAAGCCGAAGCTGGCTTCGCTTTAGTCACCTTCGAACAACAAAACATTGGATGGGGGAAAGTGGTTGGAACCCGCTTGAACAATAACTATCCGAATGAATGGCGCATTCGCTCTTAAGCTTCTTTTTCTGGAAGACGCTTATCGAAATCTTCGATGGCAGGAATGACAGTCTTTGAAAAGTCGTTCACCGGTTCGTACACGACAGAAGCATCTTTTTGCGATTGCGGAATCATATGAAATTTGTCGTCAAGCGCATGCAGCATCACGAACAGCGAGCTCGTTCCTAAAAGATACTTCGCTAAGGAAAACGTAGCGCCCAAGGCTTTGTTCCACTTCTCGCCGCCGCCCTTAATGTTTTTCGAAATGAGTTTCCCTAGGAAAAACATTCCGATGACAACCACTAAAAAGATTCCTAAGAACACGCCAACACGCGTGCTCATTGATCCGTCTGTTGCACCGATCATCTTCGATACCGATTCAGATAAATACACGGCTGCGTAGATGCCTACAAAAAAAGCCAGGAACGAGAAGAGCTCTGAAACAAAGCCGTTCATCCACCCGCGCCATAGTGCCCATACTACGATGAGGACTAGAATTATATCGAGATAGCTTACCACTCCTCGAATCTAAATCAATTTTCTAGACGTTCCCTTTTTCAATACACTACTTTTTCACTTTACAATGTTCAACAAATGGAACCTAAGTATCGTGTTTTTCGCTTTGCTTTGTAGTGTGAACGTACGTCCGAAAAAACACTTAGGTCAGCATTTCCTTTTGGATCTGTCTATCTGCGAAAGAATTGCTGAAGCTATTACAGGCGTTGGCGAAACGAAGAAAATTATTGAGGTGGGTCCGGGCACTGGCGCGCTTACACAGTTTCTTATGAAACTGCCTTATGAGACGTCTGTGGTGGAAGTAGACGACGAGTCTGTTGCGTATTTGAATGCTTATTACCCGGCACTTCGCGGAAGAATTTTCGAGGAAGACTTTCTTCGCATGAATTTGAAAGAGAGCTTTGGCGATAATTTTTGTGTCGTTGGAAATTTTCCGTACAACATCTCATCGCAGATATTATTCAAGGTTTTAGACGAGTGGGAATGCGTTCCGGAAGTGGTTGGCATGTTTCAAAAGGAAGTGGCCGAGCGCATAGCATCGGGCCCGGGAAGCAGAGACTACGGTATCTTGTCGGTGCTACTTCAAGCCCATTACGAAATAAAATATCTCTTCACCGTTGAGCCGGAAGTATTCAATCCTCCGCCCAAAGTAAAAAGCGGAGTGTTACGCATGCAGCGCAGACCTGCGCCGTTGGTGACTTCCCAACAAAAAGAATTCAAGCAAGTGGTGAAGTTGGCGTTCAATCAACGCAGAAAAACCATTCGCAATTCGGTGAAGTCGTTGCTTCAGCCCGGCATTACTTCTGAGAATGATTTGTTCAACAAACGTCCAGAACAATTATCGGTAGAACAATTTATTGAATTGACTCGCATTCTATTTCCCAACAAGTAACTCATTCAGCTTAAATTAGCACCATGACAGCATTGGTAACCCTCAGTGAATTTGTAATGGAGCGTCAGTCTGACTTTCCTTATGCTTCAGGCGATTTAACGCGACTGCTTTCCGACATTGGAATTGCAGGAAAGATCATTAACCACAAGGTGAACAAAGCTGGTCTTCAAGACATTCTTGGTGCAGCAGCAAATGTTAATGTTCAAGGCGAAACGCAAATGAAGATGGACGTATTCTCTGATGAGACCTTGTTGAGTGCGATGCGTTGGGGCGGACAAGTAGCAGGAGCAGGAAGTGAAGAGAATGAAAAGTATTTCGCCTTTGATTTGGAACGTTGCAAGAAAGCGAAGTATGTGATCTTGTTCGATCCATTAGACGGCTCTTCGAACATTGATGTGAACGTTAGCATAGGAACTATTTTTTCAATTTTCCGAAGGAAGAGCAGCATTGGTGATCTTGCGAATGTGAACGACTTTCTTCAGAAGGGAGATGAGCAAGTAGCCGCTGGATATATTATTTATGGAAGTAGCACCATGTTGGTGTATACAACAGGACACGGTGTGAACGGCTTCACTCTTCAACCCAGTATTGGAGAATTTTTCCTTTCACATCCGAATATGAAAATTCCGGAAGACGGCGCTATCTATAGCATGAATGAAGGAAACTTGAACTCGTGTGAAAAAGGTGTGCAAGAATACATTGCATGGTGCAAGGAAGATGAAAAGGAAACGAATCGTCCGTATTCTGCGCGTTACATTGGTTCACTTGTTTCAGACTTTCATAGAAACTTAATCAAAGGCGGAATCTATATTTATCCGAGCACCACGAAAAACAAAAGTGGAAAATTGCGAATGCAATACGAATGCAATCCACTTGCGTTCATTGTAGAACAAGCAGGTGGAAAAGCCACTGACGGACACCGCAGAATTATGGAAATTGTTCCTACCGATTTGCACCAACGATCACCCCTTTTTATTGGATCGAAAAACATGGTTGAAAAAGCGGAAGCCATGATTAAACAACACTCGTAAGATGCGTACTGTATTCTTGCTTTGCTTTTTGTTCTTCGGAATTTCAACATTCGGACAAGAAACTTTCGGAGGAAATTTTTCGATAAAAGAAGCGTCGCTAGAAAAATTCAACAATAGAAAAATCGTGCAAAAGCTTCGCGCGCTTGACAATCAAAGAGCTGTAGCCATTGGGCTTGACGTGAGTTTGGGTTTGTTTGGCGTTCATCGCATGTACTTGGGAACAGACTTGAAAGTTCCTGTTATTTATACATCTACCATTGGCGGTGGAGGAGTGTTGTGGTTGGTAGACTTGGGTTTGTTAATTGCAGTTAAGGACATCACGCCTTTCAAGAATAACTCGAATGTTTTTATGTGGAATACTGCTCACTAAACTATGGATCAAGGGCTGTCTGTTGTCATCATTGCTTTCAACGAAGGCCATCACATTGCAAAATGTTTGAAGGCCGCTAAGGCCGTGGCCGATGAAATTGTGGTGATTGATTCTGGATCAACCGACGATACCGTAGAAGTCTGCAAAGCATATGGCGCAAAGGTGGTAACCCATTCTTGGAGCGGATATTCCGAACAAAAAAACTTCGGAAACGCACAAGCTTCCTTCGATTGGATATTGAGTTTAGACGCCGACGAGGTCTTGAATGACGCGCTCATTCAAAGTATTCTGAAGTGGAAGAATAATCGGCAAGCTGCCTCTTTCAAGCGCATGACCAACTATTGCGGAACGTTCATTAAACACGGAGGTTGGTATCCAGATGTTAAAGTCCGTCTCTTCAACAAGCAAGAAACGCAATGGGAAGGGACGATTCACGAAGTGCTTCGAGGATTGTCGAAAGAAAATACATTTTTGTTGGAAGGAGATTGTTTGCATTATTCGTACTACTCCGTTGAGCAGCATTACGCACAAGCAGAAAAATTCACCACCATACAAGCCGAGGATTTATTTCAAAATGGAAAAAAATCACCTTGGTACAAACGAGTGTTCAGTCCCATTGCGAAATTCGTTGTCGACTATTTTTTCCGTTTCGGATTTTTAGATGGAAAGGCTGGATTCACGGTGGCGCGCATTTCGGCTTACGCTACGTTCCTCAAATATAAAAAACTGCATGAGCACATTCGCCTTTCCAAGTAGTCTTGCTATCGCAAGAACAGACAGCATTGGCGATGTGATTGTGACATTGCCTTTGTGTGGTTTCATTAAAAAACACTCGCCGAATACGCGCATTGTGTTTATTGGAAGAAGCTATACACAGGCCATTGTAGAGGCCTGTCCGTTTGTAGATGAATTCTTGAATTTCGATAAGCCTTCAGAATCTAGTTTGAAAGTAGATGCTTGCGTATTCGCCTTTCCAGATGCGGAAGTTATGAAATGGGTGAAGGAACAAGGAGTTAAGAAACGCATTGCCACTGGAAGTAGAATTGCTTCTTGGAAATTCGCGAATGATCGTTTGTTCTTTTCCAGAAAGAATTCAGACTTGCATGAGTCGCAACTGAACTTCAATTTGTTGCGTCCGTTCGGTGTAAAAGACATTCCAACCCTCGAAGAAATTCGTGAATGGCATGTGTTGAAACCTCAAGTGGAAAGACCCATTCAGCTCGAACCGAATAAACGTTCGGTTGTTTTTCATATGTTAAGCAAAGGAAGTGCCTTGAATTGGTCGCTGCATCAATACCAAGAATTGGCGGCACTTTTGCCGGCAGCAGACTTCAACATATACATAACAGGGACTGAGGAAGAAGGGGTTCGAATTCGAAAAGATTTTCACTTTGATTCACACATTACGGATTTAACAGGGAAGCTTTCCCTTCCCCAATTAATCGCATTTATTTCTTCTTGTGAGACTCTGGTAGCAGCAAGTACAGGACCACTGCACATTGCGTCGGCTGTGGGAATTCGTGCCATTGGACTGTACCCTTCGCAACGTCCTATGCATCCGGGAAGATGGATGCCTCTAGGTGCCAAAGCGACTTATTTGGAAGATGGGGTTGTAGATGACGCTACTGTGCTGAATATTTCGGCGGAAGAGGTATTCGAAAAGTTGAAGAACTAACGCAATCGCAAAACAACACCAGTCTTCAACTCCGCCCCTCTTTCAAGATCGTTTTTTCGTTCAATACTGTGAATACGAATGCCGTATTGCTGGGAGATATCGCGAATCTTCTCTCCGCGTTTTACCTTGTATTCCTTCACGCTTCCCTTGAAACGCTTGGGTTGTAGGTAGACAATTTCTTTTTCTTGAAACAAATGTCCGTCTTCTAAATCGTTGTATTTCGCCAACAAACGCTCTGAGATTCCGGTTCGATCGGAAAGATCGGAAAGTGATTCTTTCTTCTTTGCCGAAACGTATTTGATTCGATTATTAGAGATATTCACCGCTACCGAATGTTCATTCGGTTTTTGTTCCGTGTCGAACTGCGTGAGTTCATACTTCTCTATTAAATCTATCAAGTTCTTGGCATAGGTTGAACTTGTTGCATATCCGCATTTCTTCAGTCCCTGCGCCCATCCCTTGTAATCGGTAATCTCCAAAACGAAAAGCTCTTCGTAGCGTGGTTTCTTCAGGAAGAGGCTGTGATCCTCGAACGACTGCTCGACTGACTTGTATTTGCGGAAACACTCCTTGGGTGCATCGTCATCTAAATGCATGGTCGGCCCGTTCCATGTGTCGTGACATTTAACTCCGAAATGATTGTTGGCTTCAGTGGCTAGCTTTGACTTTCCACTACCGCTTTCGAGGATTCCTTGAGCGAGTGTGATGCTTGAAGGAATTCCGTATTTGCGCATTTGCTCTTGCGCAATAGAAGAGTATTTCTGGATGTAGATCTCTGGGGATTGGGCGAAAGAAGAAGAGAAAGAGGGAAGAATGACTAGGAGTAGGAGAATGAGAAGCGGAATGGGGATGAGGAAATACTTAGTACTTCTTGCGTTCCTTTTCGGTTCCATCTTCCTTGTAGAATATCCACTCCCCGATTTCTTTTCCATTTTCGTATTCCCCTTCAACATATAGTTTTCCGTTTTCATACCACGTTTTATAGTCGCCGTTTAGTTCCCCATTTTCATAGGTATTCAAACTCCACTTGTTTCCATTCTGATAGTAGGTATAACACTCTCCGTGGCGCTTGGTGTCCTTCATGCGCATTTCAATGTAGCATTGTTGACTGTTTGGATAAAATGCGCGTTCACCAATTTTATTGTCCGTTCCCTTTTCGAAATACCCGACAATGCGCATTCCTTCGGAAGTTGTTTTTATGTCCCGTGCATCTGCGTCCTCCAAAGAAGTGGTGCATGAAGCAAACGCAACAACAAAAAGGGTAAGCATCCAGATTGCTTTTTTCATACTTCTATTTTTTACGTTCAATGGTATAATTCACCAGTAATTTAAGGGATTCGCGGGCAGGAGAGTCTTCGAATTGATTCAAAATATCCAACGCCTTGTCACGGAATTCGTACATCTTTTCTGTCGCATATGTAATTCCACCCAACTGCACCACTTGAGCCATGAGCTCTTCCACTTTTACTTTATCGGTATTGAATTTTCGCACGGTGCGAATCAATTTCTTCGCGGTATCGCGATCGACTTTTCCTAAAACATGAATAAGCGGAAGCGTTAGCTTTCTTTCTTGAATGTCAATGCCCACTGGCTTTCCAATGGCATCGGTTGTTCCGTAATCGAACAAGTCATCTTTAATTTGGAAGGCCATTCCAACATATTCTCCGAACAGCGCCAATTGCTTCACTTGCTCATCTGTAGCGGAAGTAGAGGCTGCTCCGCTTTCGCAACATGCAGAAATAAGCGAAGCGGTTTTCTGACGAATGATGTCGTAATAGACATCTTCTGTAATATCTAATTTCCTTGATTTTTCTTGTTGAAGCAATTCCCCCTCTGCCATATCCTTCACAGCTTTGCTCATGATTCCCAACAAACGAAATTGTTGTGTTTTCACGCTAAGGGAAAGTCCTCGCGACAATAAATAGTCTCCAACTAGCACAGCAATTTTATTCTTCCACAGCGCGTTAATGCTGAAGAATCCGCGACGCATTTGCGCATCATCTACCACGTCGTCATGCACCAATGTTGCGGTATGCAACAACTCAATCATCGTCGCTGCAACGAATGTAGGTTCCTCTGGTTTTTGAAAAAGCTTTGCAGATAAGAAAACAAAGAGCGGACGCATTTGCTTCCCTTTTCTTTTCACAATGTAATTGGTGACCTTATCCAACAAGCGATGCTCGCTTTTCATCTGCTCTTTAAAGAACGATTCAAACGCATTCATTTCGCCTTCAACGGGCGCTTGTATTTGGGATAGTGCGGACACGAGGGCAAATGTAACACACTTCGTTATTTACGCTTTCTCTTTTTCTTAATATCCGGACCGAAGAGATCGCCGCCGTCGTGTTTGCCGGGTTTGTCGGTGCTAATATCGCTAGGACCTTTGTTCACGTCGTCGCAAGTGCGGTCTGGCTTGTGCTTTGCGAAGAGTATAGATGCTTTGAAAACGATGGGGCAATAGTGTGAATGGAAATAATCCATCCGAATGTCGCCCAAGGTGTTTGGAAATAATTGCAATACAGGCACTTCAACTTCAAACGTAGCGTAAAGTCCGTCGTTTATAGCCATTCCGTATCCCAAGCCATAATAAACTTGAGAACGAATTTTTTCAGAGTAGGATCTTGGAAGTGCAAAGTACTCTCCCTTAGTTGAGCGTTTATATGCGTAATCTGCAAAGACACCTAATTCATTTTGAATCCATTTTCCTTTTCCGAATGGGTAAACATTACTCGTTGAAAAAGTAAGTCCAAATCTATTCTCATGAAAGATTCGTTTCTCTTCAATCGTCTGTCCGTATGCGTCTTCACCATTGAACTTTTCAGAACCGTTAAATCGAACGTAATGAACATTCAAATCGAACCTATTCAATAAAAAAAGTTTGTCTGTAACCCAGTACTTTCCAATGTCTGCTGTCCATCCAACACGTGGTCTTGCCTTGTAAGTTCCTGCACTATAGACGGGAGAAGAGATGGTATCAATCGCATTCCAGCGCTTACCATACGCGACAGTTGGGCCAATAGAAACAACAAGTCCATCCGGCAAATAAGACGTTCGCTCATAGAAAAGCGTTTTCAACGTCGTTCTCCGTTGCCCGAAACCAACGGCAGCAAAAAGAAATAGAATTGTAAAGATGGTCATTCTCATGATGCAATAATACACCAGCAAAGCTGGATGACACAACGAAGTTGTGATGACCGTTCCGGATGACGCTCCGCGAAGCGGTCATCGGCTCCGCCGTATTTTTTCCCAAAAAATCATTTGCATCAACCACCCTAAATGCACTACTTTTGCAGCCCGAACGGCTTCTATTTAGATTTTTTCTAAATAGGTCGATTTTGGTGAAACAAGTTGTACAAATTGTTGTTAAACATAGGCACATGATAAAAATTACAGAAAGCGCGAAAGCACAAGTGGCAAAGCTCATCGCTGATGAGGGTCATCCTGAACATGCATTTGTGCGTGTAGGTGTTGACGGTGGCGGATGCAGCGGACTTATGTACAAGCTGGAATTCGACACGGAAATGAAAGACGGTGATCAGACCTTTGAAGACAATGGAGTGACCGTGGTTGTTGACCGCAAGAGCTTCTTGTACTTGGTTGGAACCGAATTGGAATACACAGGCGGTTTGAACGGAAAAGGATTTGTGTTCAACAATCCGAATGCTTCAAGAACATGTGGTTGTGGTGAAAGCTTTTCAATCTAAAAACGAATATGGCTTACGAAGGCGATGAGTTGTTAGAAAACGTAACCTCGAAAGAGTACGAATTCGGATTTACAACCAACATAGAATCAGATAAAGCTCCGGCAGGATTGAACGAAGATATTATTCGCTTGATCTCATCGAAGAAGAACGAGCCTCAATGGCTGCTAGACTGGCGTTTAGAGGCCTTCAAGATTTTTCAGAAAATGACAGAGCCGGAATGGGCGCATGTGAAGTATGAAAAACCAAATCTTCAGGCCATCTCTTTTTACGCAGCTCCAAAGCAAAAAAAGGTGTTGAACAGTTTAGATGAAATGGATCCAGAGCTTCGCAAAACCATGGAAAAGCTTGGTATTTCTATTGAAGAACAAAAAAGATTGAGTGGCGTTGCGGTGGATTTCGTGATGGACTCAGTATCTGTTGCTACTTCTTTCAAAGAAAAATTAGGCGAACTCGGAATCATCTTTTGCAGCATCAGCGATGCCGTTCAAGAACACCCTGAACTTATAAAGAAATACCTTGGAACCGTTGTTCCGCGGACCGATAATTACTACGCGGCATTAAATTCGGCTGTCTTCACAGACGGTTCTTTCTGCTACATTCCAAAAGGCGTTCGTTGCCCAATGGAGTTGAGCACGTACTTCCGGATTAACGAAGCAGGTACGGGTCAGTTCGAGCGCACATTGCTCATTGCAGACGAAGAAAGCTACGTTAGCTATTTGGAAGGTTGTACCGCTCCGCAACGCGACGAGAATCAGTTGCACGCAGCGGTAGTAGAATTGGTTGCCATGCGCGATGCTGAAATAAAATACAGCACCGTTCAAAACTGGTATCCAGGAGATAAAGATGGAAAAGGTGGCGTCTTCAATTTCGTTACGAAACGCGGAATGTGCGAAGGAGCGAATTCCAAAATTTCATGGACCCAAGTGGAAACAGGCAGTGCAGTAACATGGAAATATCCAAGTTGTATTTTGAAAGGAGACAATAGCATGGGTGAGTTTTATTCTGTTGCGGTAACGAATCACTTTCAACAAGCCGACACCGGAACGAAAATGATTCACATTGGAAAGAATACCAAGAGCACGATAATTTCAAAAGGTATTTCTTCCGGACACAGTCAAAATTCATACAGAGGTCTCGTTCAAATTGGAAAGAACGCATCGAATGCGCGAAACTTTTCGCAATGCGATTCGCTGCTTATGACCGACACCAGTGGCGCACACACCTTCCCTTACATTGAAGTAAACAACAGCACGGCGAAAGTTGAGCATGAAGCCACCACTTCAAAAATTGGTGAAGATCAGATCTTCTATTGTCTGCAACGCGGACTCGATCAAGAGCAAGCCGTAAGCATGATTGTGAATGGTTATGCGAAAGATGTATTAAACAAACTTCCCATGGAGTTTGCAGTTGAAGCACAAAAATTACTCGCCATTTCTTTGGAAGGAAGCGTAGGATAAAAAAGATAATTATGTTAAAGATTGAAAATTTACACGCACGCATTGAAGAGAAAGAGATCCTCAAAGGACTTTCATTAACCATTGGTGAAGGCGAAGTGCACGCGATTATGGGTCCGAACGGATCTGGAAAAAGTACTCTTGCCTCTGTCCTTGCTGGAAGAGAGGATTACGAAGTAACCGAAGGAACAGTTACATTCAACTCAAAAGATTTATTAGACATGGCTGCTGAGGAGCGCGCTAGAGAAGGTCTCTTCTTAGCGTTCCAATACCCGGTAGAAATTCCAGGAGTAAGTAATATGAACTTCCTGAAAGCTGCAGTTGGCGAGATTCGCAAGCACAGAGGATTGGAAGCATTAACCGCAAAAGAGTTCTTGCAGTTGGTGAAAGAAAAATCTCAGTTGGTTGAATTAGACGGTCAACTTGCGAATCGCGCAGTGAATGAAGGATTCAGTGGAGGAGAAAAGAAGCGCAATGAAATATTTCAAATGGCCATGCTCAATCCGTCTATGTGCGTATTGGATGAAACCGACAGCGGACTTGACATTGATGCGTTACGCATTGTGTCTGAAGGTGTGAACGCCATGCGCGACGGAAAGCGTTCTTTTGTGATTATTACCCACTACCAGAGATTGTTAGATCATATCGTTCCTGATTTCGTGCACGTGTTGTACAAAGGAAAAATTGTTAAGAGTGGGACCAAAGAATTGGCGTTAGAGCTTGAAGAGAAGGGATATGACTGGTTAAAAGAAATGGAAGACGCAAAATGAGTATTGTAGCGGAACTAAAACCAACAAGCACATTCAGCTTCAAACCGAACAAACATTCGGTTGCTGATTTCGCTATGCCCACCAGCCGAGTAGAGTCTTGGAAGTATACGCGCGTTGGAGCCATTAATACCACTTGGAAACAAGCGGAACGCAATGCAAATTCAACTGCGTTAGAAAATGCAATTCGCATTGAAAACGGATTCATTACTCTTCCTTCAACAAGTATTGCTGGAATTCAACTGACGTTGGGAAAAGATCTTTCTGCCAATCAGCAAGCGATAATTCTTTCCTTATTGTCGAAAGAAAACAGAACAGACGTCTTCGATGCAATTTCTGAAAACGCTTCGAACGATCTTGTTTTAATTGAAGTAGAAAAAGGAAAATTGGTTGAAGAAGTTTTAGCTATTGAATTGGGAAACTCTTCGAACATGTGCATGAGTGCGCCCTACGTATTCATTGTTTCGAAAGAAAACTCGGTTGCAAAATTCACCGTTGACTTCAAAGGAGAATCAGAGCAGTCGTTTCACTTGGTGAATGTATATGCTCATGTTGAAGCAGCAGCCCAACTTGAGATACACCAACTTCAAAACACATCGAAGAACGAATGTATCTTGTTGAGAGAGTCTATTTCTCAAGCAGAAAAAAGTGTTTTCAAAATCACCACTGTTACCGCAAGCGGAACATGGGTGCGCAATGAATTGAACATTCGAATTGAAGGACAACATTGCGAAACATTCTTGAGCGGTGCATATTTCCCAAAGCAAGATCAGCTTATCGATAATCACACCTTTGTAGACCATCAGGTTGCGAATTGTTACAGCAATGA
>JBILTF010000041.1:0-19775 GCA_044371675.1 Flavobacteriales bacterium | reverse complement strand
AGAAATTGTTCGCGATGCCATTAGCTACGAAGTGCAACGAGGCGGACAAGTTTTCTTCGTGCACAACCGCGTTCAGAACCTTCGCGAAATGGCAGGATTGATTCAACGCGTGTGTCCAGACGTACGCATTGGCATTGGCCACGGACAATTGAGCGGTGAAGACTTGGAAGAAGTGATGAATAAATTTATTGAAGGAGAATTCGACGTATTGGTTTCCACTTCTATCGTTGAAAGTGGAATTGATATTCCGAATGCGAACACAATTATTATTAACGATGCGCATCATTTTGGAATGAGCGATCTTCACCAATTGCGCGGACGCGTTGGACGAAACAATAAGCAAGCGTTTTGTTATTTGTTAAGCCCGCCAACTCACATGCTCACGGACGATGCGAAGAAACGCTTAACAGCCATTGAGCAATTCTCTGATCTTGGATCGGGAATGCACATTGCTATGCGCGACTTAGACATTCGCGGCGCGGGTAATTTGTTAGGCGGAGAACAAAGCGGATTCATCAATGAATTGGGCTTCGAAACGTATCAGAAAATTTTAGACGAAGCCCTTCAAGAATTGAAGCAAGAACACTTCCAAGAATTGTACGAAGAGGAAATGAAGAAGACCGCTTCCTTCGTAAAAGATACTGTACTCGAGACCGACTTCGAATTGCTTATTCCAGATGAGTATGTTGGAAATATTTCCGAACGTATTGCCCTATACAAAGCGCTTGACGATATGGAGAAGGAAGAAGAAATTCAGAAATTCTCAAAAGATCTTGAAGACAGATTTGGTCCTATTCCGAAACCCGTTATTCAACTCATAGACACCATGCGCTTGCGTTGGAAGGCAAGAGAAATTGGATTCGAAAAACTGGTGTTGAAGAGTGGTAAAATGATTGGCTATTTCGTTTCGAAACAAGACTCTCCATTCTACCAAAGCGAAGCATTCACGCGCATCTTGAACTTCATTAAACTCAATCCAGTTGCGGGAAAAATGTATGAGAAAGACGAGACGCTTCGCATTGCATTTCCAGATGTAAGCAACATGGACAAAGCCAATCGCTTGTTGAACGCGCTAGCCGAAGGTTCTAAATTGTAATCAAGCCCACTATTATTGTAAATTTGCACACTTTCAAAAACTATTATGACATCACCAAGAGTTCGTGTTCGTTTCGCTCCTAGTCCCACAGGCCCTTTGCACATGGGTGGAGTGCGCACAGCATTATACAACTATCTATTCGCTAAGAAACACGGTGGCGATTTTATCATTCGAATTGAAGACACCGATCAAACACGCTACGTTCCGGGTGCTGAGCAATACATACTAGATTCATTGAAGTGGTGCGGCATTGAGCCCACCGAAGGTGTTGGTTATGGCGGAAAGCACGAGCCTTATCGTCAGAGCGAAAGAAAGCCCATGTACAAAGCGTATGCGGTGGAATTGATTGAAAAAGGTTGGGCATACTACGCATTCGATACCCCAGAAGAATTAGATAACATTCGCAAGCAAGCCGAATTGGCGAAGATGCCGAACTGGCAATACAACAGCATCTCGAGAATGACTTTGAAGAACTCTCTTACCCTTCCTGCTGATGACGTTACTGCTCGATTGGAAAAAGGAGAACCTTTCGTTGTGCGTTTCAAAATGCCTCGCAACGAAGAAGTAAGATTTCAAGATATTATTCGCGGATGGGTGGTGTTCTCTACGAACGAACTCGACGACAAAGTTTTGTACAAGTCAGACGGAATGCCAACGTATCACTTGGCCAATATCGTAGATGACCACACCATGGAAATTAGCCACGTCATTCGTGGGGAAGAATGGTTGCCATCTGCACCGTTGCACGTGATGATGTATAGAGCGTTCGAATGGGAGGCACCGTTGTTCGCGCATTTGCCGTTGATCTTGAAACCCGACGGAAATGGAAAGTTGAGCAAGCGCGATGGAGATCGTTTGGGATTTCCGGTGTTCCCGCTTCAATGGACCGATCCTGAAACTGGAAATATTTCTAGTGGATACCGCGAAAGCGGTTACCTTCCAAAAGCCTTCATTAACATGTTGCTTTTGTTGGGGTGGGCGCCAAGCAACAACCAAGAAATTTTCACAATGGATGAAATGGTTGAAGCCTTCACCATTGAACGTGTTGGAAAATCAGGTTCTAAATTCGATCCGGAAAAAACGAAGTGGTTCAATCAACAATACATGCGCAACACGCCTCGCGCTGAACTGGCGGAAATGATTATGCCCGCCATTCAAGAACGCGGATATGATGTATGCGCCGAGTATGTTGAAGGCGTGATTGAACTTATGCTTGAGCGTGCTGTATTTCCTAAAGATTTATTAGACGGTGAATACTTATTTGTAGATCCAACTTCTTACGACGAAGAGGCGGTTTCGAAAAGATGGAAAGTTGGAGAGTCTGCTGCTATCCTTCAAAAATGGGCTGCTGTTCTTGAAACTCTCGAGCCATTTACAGTTGAGTCTATTGACGCTGCTATGAAGCAATTCTTAGCAGATAACAGTTTAGGAATGGGCGCTGTAATGCCGTTGTTTAGACTTGCTCTGACAGGAGTGCTTACTGGGCCTGGGGCATCACACGTTGCTGCGTTAGTTGGAAAAGAATTCGTTTTACCACGCATTCAAAAATGCATTGACACTTTAGGATAAAATGAAAATTCAATTGAACAATATTCAGGTTCGTGCACACCACGGATGCTGGAAAGAAGAGGAGGTCATTGGCGGCGATTACCGTGTAGATGTGTGGATAGAAGGTGCTTTCGAAGTGTCGGCTGAAACCGATGATCTAGAAAAAACGATAGACTACGTTGCAGTAAAAGAATTGGTTTACGCTGAAATGAAAGTAAGAGCTAAGTTGATTGAAACAGTTTTGGTTCGCATGCACACGGCAATGAAACTTCGTTTCCCGAACGCCAATTCGGTTGGAATTCGATTGACGAAGATTAACGCACCCATGGGACACCAAGTGGAAAGCGTTAGTGTGGAAATGGAAGGTTAAACCAATTTGTTCGCTACCAAGTATTCTGCAATCTGAACGGCGTTTGTAGCAGCACCTTTCCGGAGGTTGTCACTAACTATCCAACAATTCAACGTGTTCGCTTGAGACTCATCGAGACGTATTCTTCCAACAAAAACTTGATCACTTTCAGCAGCGTGAATCAAAGGCATGGGATAAAGTTTTTGTTCAATATTATCTACAACTTCAATTCCTGGAAAGGCACTAAGCGCCTCTTTCACTTTTGTAATATCTGGAGCGTTTTCGAATTCAATGTTTACCGATTCTGAGTGTCCGCCCATTACTGGAACACGCACCGCGGTGGCGGTTACTGCAATGGAATTGTCTTCCATAATCTTCTTGGTCTCGAGAATCATCTTCATCTCTTCCTTCGTGTATCCGTTCGATTGAAACACATCGATCTGAGGAATAAGGTTCATGTCTATCACGTGAGCATAAGCCCTCTCTCCGTCCTTCCCTGCTCTTTCGTTCATCAATTGATCCACAGCAACCTTGCCTGTTCCCGTTACACTCTGATAGGTTGAAACAACCACTCGTTTGATTCTATATAAGTCGTGAAGCGGCTTTAATACCATAACCATTTGAATGGTGCTGCAGTTTGGATTTGCGATAATCTTGTTATGCGCATTTATGCTACTTGCGTTAATTTCTGGCACTACCAAGGGCACTCCTTCGGTCATTCTCCAAGCACTGCTGTTGTCTATGACTACACATCCGGTTGCTGCAAACTTCGGCGCCCACTCTAAACTTGTTTCTCCACCTGCTGAAAACAAGGCGATATCCGGAGAAGCAGCAACTGCCGTAGCTAGAGAAACTACCGACCATTCTTTTCCACAACAAGAAACCGTTTGTCCTACGCTCTTTTCCGAGGCCACAGGTATGATTTCATCGTACGGAAATTTTCTCTCCTCAAGGATTTTAAGCATCTTTTTTCCAACCAATCCGGTAGCCCCTACAACTGCAATTCGCATACATATGTTTTTCACGAAATTACTACTTGTGCATTTTAGTTTCGAAAGAATAATTACAAAACATTTCTCATGCACTACAAAGAATTCATCCTCTTGGCATTTGCACTTTCTTCGTGCTCGCCTACACCCTGTCAAATCAACGATAATTTCAGCGACGGCAACTTCAACATGAATCCCACATGGATCGGCTCCACTGATGTATTCGTCGTGAACACCAGCCAACAATTGCAATTGTTCAACACAACTGGGGGACAGAGTTATCTCTCTGTCGAAACAACCAATTCTTCCATTGACAACAAAGAGTGGCGATTTACAGTGAAACAAACGTTTTCAGGAAGCGACAACAACCACAGCAGAATCTATCTAGTTGCGAATGGCTCTGACCTTTCCTTTTCCAATGTAACATCGGGTTCTAACGGCACCGGCTATTTTCTAAAACTCGGAGACGCCGGTTCAACAGACGCCATCAAGTTTTTTCGAGACGATGGCCCTTTGGGGATTGTTGAACTGGCTGCCGGAACAGCAGGGTTGGTGGCGTCTTCTTTCAACCTGAACATTCAAGTTCTAAGAGACAATGTAGGAAATTGGAGCGTAGCGATTGATCCATCTGGAGGGGTAAATTTCATTTCGGAATTTTCCATTTTCGACAATACGTACAATCAAACTTCCTTCATTGGCGTAAGTTGTATTTATACATCTTCCAATGCAACTAAGTTTTACTTCGACAATATTTACTTCGGAAATGAAATTCCACCTATAGTGACAAATACACCGAATGTTCGTTCGGTTGTTATCAATGAAGTCTATGCCGATCCAACTCCATCTGAGGGAATGCCGGACGCCGAGTACATCGAACTCTACAATGCAGACAGCCTCCCGTATGAATTATCGGGATGGAAGTTGGTGAATTCAACCACAGAAAAAACCATTCCTCCCTTTCTGTTGAATCCGAATGAATATGTAATTATCTGTGATGCGAACAGCACTTCCCTCTTACCTAATTCAATAGGAATTTCAGCCCTTACCGCATTAACCAACTCGTTAGACAGCCTGACATTACTCGATTTCAGCAACAATGTCATTGATCTCGTTTCCTATTCCGACCAGTGGTACAACAGCGCAGAAAAATCTGACGGAGGCTGGAGTCTTGAGCAAATGAATCCGTATAAAATCTGCAGTGGGAAATTGAATTGGTCCGCATCAAATAACCCTACTGGAGGAACACCAGGATTCGAAAATAGTCTCTACAACATCACGCCAGATTCAGTAGGACCAAATTTAATTAGTTGGAATGTTAATCAAGCCAATCAAGTTACTCTCGCCTTTAATCAAAGCATTGACACAACACTTTCCAGCAATTTCATTTGCACGAATACTCAGATTTCGAATGTTCAATTTTCAGAATCCAATACCGTTGTGGTTATCACTTTCAATGCAAACCTTCAACCCGAAACATTCTACACGCTGGCGCAATCGGCACTTTCAGATTGTGAAGGAAATGTTTCCAGCTTCTCCATAGAAATTTATCAAGGGAAAACACCTGAATTCGGGGATCTCATTTTCACTGAAATTCTTGCTGATCCTGATCCCGAAGTTCAAGGAATACCTTCAGAGTTTATTGAAGTGTATAATAAAAGTTCGCACACACTTGAACTCCATGGACTCTCAATAAACAGCTGCGTCTTTGAAGGAAAACTATTGCTTCTTCCGAATGAATATTTAATCCTTGGCGACATAACCGAAAGCCTTTCATTTCTCTCCACATCTAACAAACTTCTTATTCCATCATTTCCGACTTTAACCAATTCTGGAATGCTCTTAAAACTAAGCATGAACGGAATGCACCTCGACAGCATACGCTACAGCATAGATTGGTTCAAAAATAGTTTCAAAGCCAATGGCGGATGGTCGCTTGAATTGGTGAATCCAAATTTACCGTGCAGCTCCTCCAACAATTGGCTGCCCTGCGAAAACGAAATTGGAAATTCACCAGGATATGAGAATTCTGTTTATTCCCTGATACCCGATTTAAGCACGCCAGAATTGCTCTATCTAACACTTGAAGACAGTTCACTTGCACTTCATTTCAACGAACCAGTTACCCCAAATGGTGATTTATTTATAGACGAAATTCTAATTGGAAATGTTATAATTGAAAACGCTTCGAATACAATTGTTCTGAATAAAATTGAGTTGCTTAGTTCTTCTGTTAAAAACTACACGCTCGAAGGAATTTCCGATTGTAGCGGAAACAGCACATCTATTTCTTTTGAATGGGGATTTCCGGAGGATGCTTCTTCCGCGAATTTGGTCATCAATGAAATTCTTTTCAATCCGTATGCCAATGGCTCCGATTTTGTCGAAATCTTCAACACCAGCTCGCGCGCTGTCTCGCTTCAAAACATTTCTCTCGCTAATGCTCCTTCAAGCATTGGCGGACAGCTTAAAACCCTTACATCTGAAGGACGAATTATTCTTCCGAACGAATTCATTTTTTTTACGGAAGATGGAAATGATCTTGTTGCATTATACCCTGCTGTCCAAACTAAAAATATCATTCATGTAAGTATGCTTCCTTCCTTGAACAATACAAATGGCTCGTGCATATTATATTCCAACCAAAATGAAATCATCGATGAATTTCATTACAATGAATCCATGCACTTTCAACTACTCAATTCCTTCGAAGGTGTATCGCTTGAACGACTATCGAGTTATCTGCCAACTGCGCAAGTTAGCAACTGGCACAGCGCCTCCGAGTCATCGGGATTCGCAACACCAGGAGCAGAAAATTCACAATCACTCTTCATTGAAAATATGAGCGGAGTATTCAAACTGTCACCTTCGATTTTCTCTCCAGATAATGATGGAATCGACGACGTGATTCAATTTCATTTTTCAGAAATGAAATCAGGGTGCGTTGGCAACTTGACTATTTACAACGAGCGTGGGATTCGGGTCAAACGCTTGGTTAGAAATGAATATTTAGGTCCTGAAGGAATTGCAATTTGGGATGGACTTTCTGATAATGACGAAGCCCTTGCAATAGGCATTTACATTGCTATCTTTGAAGCATTCAACGAAGATGGAATTCAAGTCAACTACAAACGCGATTTTATTTTAGCCAGAAAACTATGAGCCGGTATTTCGTTCGCACCCCGCGTTTTGTTCAGTGGCTCTTCAACCAAGTCACTTGGCGCATTGAACATTCTAACGCGGTATACCTAACCTTCGACGATGGTCCGAATCCAGCAGTTACAATCCCATTACTTAAAATTCTAAAAAAGAATAAAGCACGTGCAACATTTTTTTTGCTGGGAAAGAATGCTGAGAAATATCCTGAACTCGTGCAGCGAATTCGAAAAGAAAATCATTCTATTGGTTTTCACTGCAACGAACACTTGAATTCGCGAAAGCTCAATCGTGTTGAACTGTTGCAGAATTTCAAACTGTCCAATTCTTTTCCTTCAACAGTGTTATACAGACCGCCATACGGGAAGCTAAGGCTTTGGCAATACAACTATTTAAAAAATAAATTTCCATTGATTGGATGGACATTAATGCCTGGTGATTTCGATGCGAATAAAAAATTCGAGGCGCAATTAGAAAATCTGAAAACGGCAAAGTGCGGAGATATTGTTGTGTTGCACGAACTGCCGCAAACAATTACTTTGCTTGAAGCTTATTTCGAGCAAGCTTCTTCTATTTCGTTTGAGAAATTGTAGGGTTGTATCTTTTTAAAAAGTATTTCTTATTATTGCTATATGAACCTTAAGCAAAACCTCCTGACCCTTTTGGGTTTATTGTTGTGCGTTACAACTTGGGCCCAAGCCGGAACTGTAAAATTTTCAGGTAAAATTACCGATTCGCAAACACAAAAACCACTGGGCGCCGTGTTGGTGTATTTCGAAAACACTTCTTATGGTATGAGTTCTACGCCTGAAGGAAACTTCAGTATTGAAGCTCCTGCAGGAAAATACACTCTTATTGCCGCATACCTCACCCATCAGACATTCAAAAAAGAAATTAGTCTAACGGCAAATCAAGACTTCAACATTGAACTCATGTCGAACGACAACCAAATGAATCTGGTAGTTGTTTCTGCTGGGAGATATGAGCAGAACATTGGTGAGGTTACTGTGAGTATGGAAGTCATTCAGCCGAGATTAATTCAAGATAAAAACGCTGTGAACATCGCTGAAATCTTGCAACAAACTCCCGGTGTTGCAATTGTAGATGATGAGCCTCAAATCCGCAGCGGAAGCGGATATAGCTTCGGAGCGGGAAGTAGGGTGCAAGTGTTGGTGGATAACATCCCTATTCTAAGCGGTGATGCGGGAAAGCCAAGTTGGGGATTTCTTCCAACTGAAAATGTATCGCAAGTTGAAATCATCAAAGGTGCGAGCAGTGTGCTTTATGGAAGTTCCGCATTAAGTGGTGTAATTAACTTCAGAACTGCCTACGCCACTTTAAAACCAAAAACAACCGTTTCTCTTTACCACGGATTTTATTCGAAACCGCAATCAGATTCAGCCGTGTATTGGAACAGACAAGGAATGAAAAGCGGCATTAATTTTCTTCATTCAGAAAAATTTGGAAAACTTGATTTTGTGCTTGCTTCAAGCGTGCAACACGATGATGGGCACTTGGGTCCAATTAAAGACACAGCAGACGGTAGTTTTTCAAATGGCGGATATAACCCGTTGAAAGTCGATCGTTACAACGCAGGAAACCGAGCGCGTTTGAATTTGAACCTTCGCTATCGCTTAACCGATCGCCTTTACATTGGACTTGCCGGAATTTATTCTACAAGTAATTCGCTGTCCACTTTAATTTGGGGAAACAGTTCAACAGATTTGTACGGCGCTTACTCAGGCAGCGCGACACGCACCATTCAGCAGTTATATACCTTAGACCCTTCCATTCAATACACCAGTAAAAAAGGTGCTGTTCACTCGTTGAAATCGAGATGGCAATCGTTAGACAACAACAACGACAATAATCAAGGAAATTTCTCTGATGTTTTCTACACCGAATATCAAGTGCAGAAAAACTGGGAGCTGAATAAGATTAAAAATCTCACAACTACAGCGGGAGTGGTTAACACGAAGACCGATGCAAGAGGAGAATTGTTTGTGGGTGGAAATCCAGATGGACACAACCAAGCAAGAAACACAGCTGCATATTTTCAAGTCGATAAAAAAATTGGCGAGCGCTTGAATCTTTCCGGTGGCGTGCGCTACGAGCAATTTGTTTTGAACAGTGAAAAGAACGGCAAACCGGTATTTCGTGCAGGAGCGAATTACAAATTGGGGCAAGCAACCTACATGCGCGCATCATACGGACAAGGATATCGCTTTCCAAGTATTGCTGAAAAATTCATTGTGACATCACTCGGCGCTATCACTGTTTTCGCTAATCCCGATCTTAAACCCGAAACTTCCTACAATGCTGAAGTAGGGGTTAAGCAAGGATTTAAAATTGGTGAGTTCAAAGGATTCATAGACATTGCCGCCTTTCAACAAGAATTCAGAAATTTCATTGAATTCACATTTGGACAATGGGGCACAGATTTCAGCCAATATTTCGGATTAGGTTTTAAAAGTTTGAATACCGGTAGTGCTAGAATTCGCGGGGCGGAATTATCGATTATGGGTGAAGGAAATATCCGCAATACTAAATTTCAACTTTTGGCAGGATATACCTACACGAAACCCGTAAGCACCACTCCTGAATACGTTTATGGCACTTCTCCAATTTCAACGACTTCAATATTTGCCAATACAACTTATCAAAATACGAGCAGCGATGGCGCGAACAACATATTAAAATATAGACTGCAACATCTTATAAGGTTCGACTTGGGGTGCAATCGGGGTAATGTTAATTGTGGAATTAGTTTTAGGCACAACAGTCACATGCAGAACATTGACAACGCCTTTCAAATACTTGAGGATTTGACTGCTTCCAGCCCTCCGGAGAGCAGTTTCAACCCAGGAATTAAAGATTGGAGAAACAGTCACACCACAGGCGATTTCGTTTTCGATGCACGGGCGGGGTATACCTTTTCAGAAAAACATAAGATTGCACTCATCATGAACAACTTGCTCAATCGCGAATATGCTATTCGTCCGCTTGCAATTGAAGAACCTCGCGTAACTGTGGTGCAATACACCTTAAATTTGTAGCATGAAAGGTCTTGGTATTATTCCCGCTCGATTCGGAAGCACACGCTTTCCTGGAAAGCCACTTGTAGAGATCAACGGGAAATCGATGATTCGCAGAGTCATTGACCAAGCAAAAAAATGTCAGTCGCTGCAAGACGTATGGGTTGCAACAGATGACGAGCGAATATTCAAGCATGTGGAAGAGTACGGATGCAAAGCATTTTACACATCTGAAGATTGCAACAGCGGCACTGAGCGCATTTGCGAACTCCTTCCGAACATTGATGGGCAATTCGATTTCGTGTTGAACATTCAAGGCGATGAGCCTTTTGTTCATGTTGAATCGTTGGAAGAACTTTCGAATGCCCTAATCGCTTCAAAAACCGATATCGCGACTTTAGCCGTTCAATTGGAAAACAGCGAAGAAGCGAATGATTCGAATAGAGTAAAAGTGGTATTCAGCACTTCTGGAAGAGCCATGTACTTTTCAAGATCAACCATACCCTTTGCCCGAAATGGCGAACCCGATTACTTCAAACATCTTGGGATTTATGCATACACGATGAATGCCCTTCAGCAAATAAATACGTTGAACGCCTCGTCTTTGGAACTGACCGAATCGTTAGAACAACTGCGCTGGCTCGAGCATGACTTAACTATTTCGGTTGTAGTGACTTCGCACGACTCAACGGGAATAGATACTCCAGAAGATCTGCTGAAATATCAAGCCTAGGCTTGTAAGACCAATAAAAATCCGTATTTTCGCATTATGCAGTTCGAAAACCTAATCAAAGATTTGTTGTACTCCAACGATTGTGTGGTCCTTCCAGGCTTGGGTGGATTCATTGCAAAATATAAGGGTGCTTCTTTGAATACAAGTTTGCATACTGTTTACCCTCCGCAGAAAACAATCGGATTCAATCCTCAAATTAAAGAAAACGACGGTTTGTTGGTTTCTGCTCTTTGCGCGTTGAACAACTGCACATATGCCGAAGGGAAAATTGAGTTGGATGCATGGGTGAAGGAGCAATCGAACACTTTACTTCGTGGTGAAAAAATTTCTTGGAAAGGAATTGGAATATTATTTCAAGATCGTTTAGGAAAAATTCAATTCATTCCAGATAGCAAAGGAAATTTCTCGCTTGAATCATTCGGATTAGAAAAGATTATTCTTGTTCCTGTCGAGCGCAAAATAGAAGAGCAATTAACTGCCGACGTTTCTGTACTTGAGAAACGAGCTGCTCAAGGATCTCAATGGATATGGAAAGCAGCCGCAGTATTAGCACTACCTATCTTGGGTGTTGGAATATTTGCTCTTTCACATAAGATAGAATCGACAGATTGGCAATACGCATCGTTCAAACTTTTTGGAACAAAAAGTCGTGTAGCAGAATACACCCCAGCTATTACGAGAACTATTCCAACGTACATAGTTACTGCAGATACTTACATTACGCCTGCTCCTGCGTTTCACGAGACTGCGGAAATCGTTCCTACTCGATCAGAAGAAACCTTGGTAGTTTCAGCAAGCAAAAAGAAATACGAAATTATCGTTGGCGCCTTTGCCGTTTCCGATAACGCAAAACGTTTCGTTAGTGACTTGAAGAAAAAGGGGTTCAGTGCCACACTATCTTCTAAGAAAGGAAACCTTCAATTGGTTTCATCAGGTAGCGAAGACAATTACGAAGCAGCTCTTCAACAATTGGATCATGCAAAAACCGAGATTAGTCCTTCTTCTTGGTTGAAAGAAAATTAACACTTTATTTAGACACGTTTACAATGCTTTAGTCTTGTTTTGAGGTCCAATCAAAACCTAATTATGCGCATAGGAGAACGTATTAAGAACAGAGCAAAAGATTTGCGTCTTGGGCCAACAGAATTGGCTAAGATTATTAACACATCTAAGCAAAATGTTTACGGGATTTACAGAAGAGATTCTGTTGATTCTAAGCTTTTATTCGACTTGTCGCGAGCTTTAGACACTGACTTCTTTTCCCTTTACTCCAAAATTCTTTCAAATGGTTCTTCATTAGAGGAAGCGAATGAATTGAAAGCAGAGAGTCTGGAAAACGACATCGTTGCAGTGAAAAAAGAGTTGACCGATCTTCGCGAAAAGTATGCCCTACTTCGTGCTTTGTTCGAAGCAAAAACTGGAGAGAAACTTCCAAATTTCTAATCCTTTCTTACCTTTGGCTTCATGAATTATGAAGCAATAATTTTCGATTTCGGTGGAGTCTTTTTTGAAATAGATTACAACGCTCCCGTTAAAGCTTTCGAGGCACTCGGAATGGACTCATTTGCTGAGGCCTATTCACAGGCACAACAAAATGAAATATTCGACTTGCTTGAAACAGGTAAAATTGCCGGAGAACAGTTCTATTGGTGGATTGCGAGTTACTTGCCAAACGCTACGCGTCAAGACCTTGTAGACGCATGGAACAGCATACTACTTTACCTTCATCCCGAGCGTGTTGATCATGTTTTTTCTCTGAAGGAAAAAGGGATTCGGACATTTTTATTCAGCAACACGAATTCAATTCATGTTGAAGTTTTTGAACGCATGGTAGATGAATCCTATGGTTTAGAAAAATTCAAATCGGCCTTTGAATTTGTTCATTACAGCAATGAATTGGGTCTACGTAAACCTAACCCAGAGGCCTTTTTGGAAATTTGTAGGATTCATGGACTCACGCCAGAAAAAACAATCTTCATCGACGATTCAATTCAGCATGTTGAAGGATCCATTCGCGCAGGATTAAAAGGAGTGCACCTTCTTCCGCATCAGACGCCTGCTGAATTAATAGATCCTTTAATTTAATTTGAAAGCTTTGCGGTTAATGGATTTCGTAAAGCTCAAGGGCACCATTTTCTTCACACCCAAACCTTTCGCTTCAACATATCCCGAGGCCTGAAGTTCAATTTCATCTTTGAACATCAGAGAAAGTGCATTCCCTAAAAATCCTTCAACATCTGTAATATTCGTAAAGACTTTCACGTCATAAACTTGAGAAGATTTAGGGCCCAAGACAACGGGTTCCGCTAATGACAAGGTTCCTGCTACATTACCGTCGATGCGTAGCTCAAGATCAGATTCATAAAGCGTTATTTTATACGGATTGGGATTATCAAGACCAATTCGTAAAACTGCAGCCACATGATTGCTAGTCAATTCAGATAAATCGAAATATTCCACGCGCTTCACCTTTACCTCTTGATATATTTCGCAAGAGGTAAAAGCAAACGATGTTAAAATTATCAATAGCCATTGAATTGAATTTCTTTTCTTCCTCATAAGACTCTCCCTTTTTCTATTTCAATCCGAACGAAAATTACTTCGAGAAATTATCGAAGAAATAAGGTATGGTTTCAATTCCCTTGTAATAGTTAACCAAACCGTAATGCTCATTTGGCGAATGCAATGCATCTGTATCCAATCCAAAGCCCATTAAAACAGACTTTAGGTTCAATTCAGATTCGAACATCGCCACAATAGGAATAGATCCGCCACCTCTTGTTGGAATTGGCTTTTTGCCGTAGGTCTTCTCCATGGCATCTGATGCTGCAATGTATGCTTTGCTGTCTGTTGGTGTAACAACCGGCTCACCACCGTGGTGCGGACGAACTTCAACACGAACACCCGCAGGTGCAATAGCCTTGAAATGATTCGAAAACATTTCAGTGATTTGATCAGTCGTCTGATGAGGTACCAAACGCATAGAGATTTTCGCAAATGCTTTTGATGGAAGAACAGTCTTCGATCCTTCGCCAATGTATCCGCCCCAAATACCATTGCAATCCAAGGTTGGACGAACTCCAGTGCGCTCGATTGTAGAATATCCTTTTTCACCGTACAATGCATCTATATCTAAATCTTTCTTGTAGGCCTCTTCATCAAAAGGAGCAGCATTCAAAGCTGTGCGCTCTGCATCAGATAATTCCTGAACGCTATCGTAGAATCCTGGAATGGTAATGTGATTATTCTCGTCATGCAAGGAAGCTATCATTTTCGCCAAAACGTTTATCGGATTAGCCACCCCACCGCCGTATACACCACTGTGTAAATCGCGATTCGATCCCGTTATTTCAACTTCAACATAACTTAACCCTCTTAAGCCGCAGTCGATACTTGGAACGTCATTGGCTATAATGCTGGTATCTGAAATCAATACCACATCTGCCTTCAATCTTTCTTTATTCGCCATACAAAAAGGTCCAAGGTTGGTTGAACCTGCTTCCTCCTCTCCTTCAATCATGAACTTAACATTACATGGAAGTGAATTCGTTTTCCACATCGCTTCAAACGCCTTCACGTGCATGAACATTTGTCCTTTATCGTCGCAAGATCCTCGCGCGAAAATTGCTCCTTCAGGGTGTATCTCAGTTTTCTTAATCGTTGGCTCGAACGGAGGCGTATGCCACAATTCAATTGGATCTGCTGGCTGCACATCGTAGTGTCCGTATACCAGAACCGTTGGCTTACTCGGATCAATTAACTTCTCTCCATATATGATTGGGTGTCCCGCGGTAACACATATTTCAACATTATCTGCTCCTGCGTCGCGAAGATGCTTCGCCACCAAATCTGCGCATTTTGCTACTTCTTCTTTATAGGCCATATCAGCGCTAATGCTTGGAATACGTAGTAGTTCGAATAACTCGTTTAAGAAACGATCTTTATTTTCGTTGATAAAATCTTGTGCTGCTTTCATGACTTTTAATTTGTGGTCGAAAGATACGATGGAACAGAATAAAACAGAGTGAAAAACCAAACAAGACGAATATCTTTGCAGCAATGAGTAGCGTAAATTTCGAAAATACCGCGGTAGCGTTTCAACATAAAAACAACGGCCAACTTAAGCGCTCGTTTTGGCTTTTCAAGCTAATTGCTTCCCCGGCTTTGGTTAAATTGGGAAGTTCTTTAACGAATCTTGCCGTAGGGCTAGGAATTCCCATTGGTTGGGCAATTAAGAAAAATATCTTTACACAGTTTTGTGGTGGGGTAAATATTTCAGAAAGTAAGAAAGCCGCACATCACTTGGCAAAAAGTGGCATTGGATCTATTCTCGATTACAGTGTAGAAGGAAAAGAAAACGAAAAAGATTTCGACTTTACGGCAAATGAAATTATGCGCACCATTGATGCTGCAGAGAACAACAACGATATTCCTTTCAGCGTATTCAAAGTAACAGGAATTTGCAGATTTTCTCTGTTGGAAAAAGTAAATGCGAAACATGTACTTTCTGCAAACGAAGAAGCGGAATGGGAGCGCGCTGCTGCTCGTGTATTCAGCATTTGCGAGCATGCCTTCCAAAAAAACGTAGCTTTGTTTGTAGACGCCGAAGACTCTTGGATTCAAGATGCGATTGACGAGCTTGCTGAAAACATGATGGTTCAATTCAACCAGAAAGATTTCATCGTGTACAACACGATTCAGTTGTATCGTCACGACCGCCTGACGTATTTGAAAGCTATGCATACCCGCTTGCGTGAAAAGGGAGCAAAGACTGCTGTGAAGTTGGTTCGCGGTGCATATATGGAAAAGGAACGCAAGCGTGCTGCTGAAATGGGCTATGTGGATCCAATTCAAACCACTAAAGAAAATACAGATCGCGATTTCAATTTAGCCGTTGACTATTGTTTAGATCACATTGAAGACATCGCTATTTGCTGCGGTTCGCACAACGAAGAAAGTTCTGCCCTGCTGGTTGAAAAAATGAATGCCCGCGGAATTGCTAGCAACGACAAACGCATCTATTTCGCGCAATTGTTCGGAATGAGTGATCACATCAGCTACAACCTTAGTCACGCGAATTACAATGTGGCGAAATACCTGCCCTACGGTCCAATCAAAGAAGTAATGCCCTACTTGCTGCGCAGAGCGCAAGAGAATACATCGGTGAAAGGACAAACGGGAAGAGAGTTATCTCTGATTGAAAAAGAAATTCAACGAAGAAAAAAAGCTTAATTACAACTTCCAGATTTTGGTTAGTGGTGAAAACAAATAATCACTGCCTGTTTTCACTTCCTTGCACAATACACGTTGACGACGTTTGTTTAAGCGAACGAATTCACGCTTTTCTTTCCCATATAAAAATCTCGCCCCATCTGGAAGATCATCGACCATGATAATGTTTTCGTGGCTCGCTCTATCGTACAGCGCAAGCGTTTTAGATAAATCTACATCACTGCAAGTCGCAGCAGCAGGGTTATTCAGATAACGCTGAATAGCTTTCTCTAAATCGAGTGGAAACAAATTTACATTCATAAAAGGAGCAAGTGTCTCCTTGAAGCACTGCTTCCATTCAGCTCCGTGTGGCTTAACGAAATGTCCGTGACGCACGTGACAAAGCAAGTGAGCTAGTTCATGCATAAGTGTGATTAGGAAAGCGTATCGATTTAGATTGTGGTTGACGGTGATCTTGTAACGCTCCCCGGGAGCATAACGGAAATCCCCGTGCTTGGTACTTCGGCCTTTTGTAATTACCAAATCGTGCGGATACGCCCGCAACATTTCACAAACCTTCACTACTGAACCACCGGGTAAGAATGGATTTAACGCAGTTTCTAAATCATTGGATTTAGCCATGCCTGTATGAACTCAATCCCAAGTAGGACAGTTGCAATTTTTATGCGCACGCTTCATCGCGCGTTTCGGATTGTTGCATGAAGCAATCCCCACTACCAAAATCGCTGCAACGAGCAAATAGAATAATTTCTTCATGCCTCGAAAATACAGAATATCAAGCAAGAATAGCTCTCGATTGAAAAATTATTACACTCAAAAAAAATAAACTACCTTCGGCCTAAGTTTAAATCATGACAGGAATCTTAGGAAATTTCGGACGATATTTTTTGCTCATGCGCAAGGTTTTTTCGCGTGCAGAAAAAAAGAAAATATACCATCCCTTGATTACCGATGAAATGATTAAAATTGGTGTTCAATCTGTCGGAATTGTGGCTTTACTCTCGTTTTTTATGGGTGCCGTAGTTACTCTTCAAACAGCTGTAAATATCGAAAGCGGGTGGATTCCGAAATGGACGGTTGGTTACACCACCAGACAAACCATGATTTATGAATTTTCTTCCACCATTGTAGCCCTTGTATTGGCCGGAAAGGTCGGAAGTAACATCGCCTCAGAGATAGGTACCATGCGCATTTCAGAGCAAATAGACGCGTTGGATATTATGGGTGTAAACTCTGCGAGTTATCTAATTCTTCCGAAATTAATAGCATCGACGGTTATGTTCCCTTTCTTGGTTCTAATGGCAATGAGCGTAGGTATTTGTTCAGGTGCGCTTGTAGGAACCATGACCAAAGCGGTTTCGCTCAATGATTTCATTTACGGCATTCAATACGACTTTGATAGTTATGGAATTATCTATTCGCTTATTAAAACTGTTTTCTTCGCCTTCATTCTTTCGACTATTCCCGCTTACCATGGCTATTATGCTAGCGGCGGTGCATTGGAAGTTGGAAAATCAAGTACGAAAGGTGTGGTTTACAGCATGGTTGCCGTAATGGTTGGGAATTATTTGCTTACTCAAATATTACTGCTGTGATTCAGGTTCAGAACATATCAAAAGCATTCAAAGATGTTCAAGTACTCACAGACATTAACATCGACTTCTTTCCAGGAAAAGTGAATTTTATTATTGGAAGAAGTGGTCAAGGGAAAAGTGTCTTGCTGAAATGCATGGTTGGATTATTAGAGCCAAACGCTGGAAGTGTTCTTTACGATGGTGTTGATTTCCTCAACATGAACGAAGATCAGCACAAAGCTATTCGTCAAGAAGTAGGAATGTTATTTCAAGGCGCTGCTCTTTTCGATTCTATGACTCTTGAGGAAAACGTTATGTTTCCGCTTACCATGTATAGTAACCTGAGCTTTGAAGAAAAATTAGTCCGGGTGAATGAATGCCTCGAACGTGTAAATCTTGTTGGCAAAAACAAATTATATCCCGCCGAACTTTCGGGAGGTATGAAAAAGAGAACTGGAATTGCTCGAGCAATTATCATGAATCCAAAATTCTTGTTTGTCGACGAACCCAATTCTGGATTAGATCCGGAAACTTCCATCGTCATTGACAACCTTATTCGAAGTATAACATATGATTTAGGCTCAACAACCATTGTGGTAAGTCATGATATGAACTCGGTAATGGAAATCGGAGACAACATCAATTTCATCAGTGGTGGAAAATTAGAATGGAAAGGAGACAAGCATGAACTTTTAAAATCAGACAACACGGCCTTAAACAATTTCGTTTTTGCATCTGAGTTTATGCAAGAGATTAAGGAGAACCTTAAACGATAATCTTTCTTTATTGAAGGTAAAGGGGTCAAATGAAATTCAGCATCCCTGGCTGAAAAGAAGACAACACATCCTGCCTCGTCAAATAATCCAACGCATGCGGTGAACACTCATATTTCGCAATCACATCCTCTAAGTTTTTCAGCGATTCAGCGACTCCCAACTCTACCATCTCCGCGGCGTAATCACTAGAATATTCAATTTCATTCAATGAATAATTCTTGACATTCATGCCAAGCGCATCGAAAAACGTTGTGCTGTATATACTAACTTGAATCTTTGCTCGAACCAATTCTTCATTCAGCGAAGCTGAAATGGGAAGAACCTCGACGCAATCGCTTCCCTCATTCAAGTATTTTTTCTCTTCCGATTCAAGTGGATGAAGTTTTACAATCAGTTTCCAATCGGGGTAATTCGGTAAAACATGATCTCGCATAAAACGAATCCACTGAATGTATGGCGCCGACAAGTTCTTTTGAGCGCACAACAAAACACGATTTTCTTTATTAATTTTCTCAGGATTCACCGTTGAATCTGTTTTAAAATCACCGACAACCACTGGAATCATAAATTCAGACTCAGCCCCTCTTTGTAACACATCCTTCCAAAATTTACCAAACAACCAAATTTCATTGGGGAACATTCCTTTCGCTAAAGCCCCACGATACATTTCTGGATAGACGTAATACAAGTCATGTCTCGAGATTAACCCGTGTTGAAGTTCAACAGTTCTAATTCCTAGCATTTTCGCGGCAGCCAGGCAACCCTCGTTGTGGTAATGAGTAATACCTACCAACGTTTTCGGCTTAGCGATAGAAAGCACTTCATACCATCTACGAAATGACTTGAAGAAAACATAAAACGCACTTTCAACATATCGGAACTCAATTTTTGAAAGCACGTTTGCAACTCTAATTCGACGAAGTACTTCTTTCAATTCGAAATAAATTTCTTTCTGAATTTCATTAGTTCGTGGAAACCAATTCGTCATTTCCTTCACCGAAAAATCGGCTTCTTTTTCGAAGGCTCCCGTCGTATCCCACCACGAATATTCCGTACTTAAGATCGTCTCACGAAGCAGATGAGTAATGGGTGAGATCTCTTCTCCAGAAGGGAGTTTTAACTTCCTTCTTCCTTCCAGAAACAATATGCCTTCACTTTTTTGCGGAAGAAAATTCAATCGTTTATTCCTTCTTGCATGAATGCGCGATTTCAATTTGAACAACCACCAACTTCCAAAAGGATTGTTCTTTAATAATTTGTCATCCGCGCCAGTCATGGCGTATGACAAAC
>JBILTF010000040.1:0-19933 GCA_044371675.1 Flavobacteriales bacterium | reverse complement strand
TTGGTGTTTTACTTTTTTATTATGGAGGAACATACTTGTTTAAGTGGACCAGTCATTTGAAGTCGAAAAAGAAAAAGCCAGTTTTTACGAAAGGAAGAAGAAGAATTGTTTTTATAAAGAATAAGTTTGGGCTTATCGGATTCATAGCTATTTCAGCAATAATTTCTGTTCCTATAACCTCACTGCTCGCAGCAAAATTCTTTAAGCACAATCGATTTACGCCACTTTGGTTAATTTGTGGTTTTATGGTATGGTCTGTTATATTGTCTTATGCCGCCTATCACATCAAAGGATTATAAATGAAAAAGTATAAGGCAATCCTTTGGGATTTAGATGGTACCCTTTGGGATTTAAATGGAAATACAACCATTGCTCTCACGGAGTTATTTCAGCGATTTGAATCGAGCAATTTTCGAAACATTTCGCTTGAACATTTCTTGAATTGCTATCCCAAACACAACGAAAGAGTTTGGGCATTGTATCGCGAAGGAAAAATCGCCAAAGAAGAACTTCGAAACAAACGCTTCATTGATTTATTTGATGAAGTTAAGGCGCTATACGATCTAGACTTTGTTGATTTATTCGCTACGGAATTCCTAGCTGTGTGTCCGCGATTACCACATCTTATTGAAGGAGCGCGTGAAATTCTAGAGCAGACGAAGGGAAGCTATACGCATGTGATCTTGACCAATGGGTTTATCGAAGTTCAAGGATTTAAAATGGCTGCCGCTGAGATTGAGCACTATTTTTCTACGGTTGTGTACAGTGAAGAAGCGGGTGTGCGCAAACCACATGCTGCTATTTTTGAATTGGCCTTGCAACGGGCTAATTGCAATGCCGAAGAAGCTTTGATGATAGGTGATGACTGGGACGCAGATATTTTAGGTGCAAGAAATGCAGGAATTGATCAAGTGTTTTTCACAGCTACAGAGAAGCGATTGGCAGAATTACACGGTGGGAAACTTGTGCGACACAACTATGTTCCTACCTTTACCATTCACACATTGAATGAATTGAAAAATATATTATAACATGGAAAACAACAACGAAACGCCTCAGCCGATAAGCATAGAATTAACTGAAAATGTTGCAGAAGGAACCTACTCTAATTTAGCTGTAATTACACACAGCACTTCTGAGTTTGTGCTCGACTTTATTCGTGTAATGCCGAATGTGCCGAAAGCAAAGGTTCAGTCTAGAATTATCATGACACCGCAACATGCAAAGCGTTTAATGAATGCCTTGCAAGAGAATATTTCTAAGTACGAGACTCAGAATGGAATCATTAAAGAAGGCGTTGCGGATGTCCAATTTCCAATGACTTTCGGCGGACCTCAAGGGCAAGCTTAATCAAACATTGAAGTAACAGCGCCGTTTAATTCAGTATTGAAGAACGGTGTGTTTTTGCCACGTGAAAGCCAAGAGGCTTGCTCAACAATAGTTTTTCTTTTGGTGGAAACGAGAACGATGCGAGCTGGCTCTCCAACTTCCATTTGAATAGGCGGAATATTTGCAGAAAACTCTGCTCCAATTGTGAACTTTTCCAGTAAAGTTTCAATCGGTAAGTCTTTTCCAACTGCAGAGAAAATTGTTTGGAAGGCAATTTCAATTCCACTGATACCGAATTCGGCATATTCAAACTCGAGTTCCTTATTTTCAATGGTCAGTGGAGTATGCTGACTTTCGACCGCATCTATGGTCCCGTCAACTAAACCATTGATCAATGCCTTGCGGTCAGTGCTTCCGCGGAATGGAGGCCAAACTTTCTTATGGCTGTTGTAATCAACCATGTCTTCATGGGCGAATGAAAGTTGATGCGCGGCAATAGAACACGTTACTTGAAGTTCTTCTTTTTTTGCTTTGCGAATCATGTCGAGTCCCTTTGCAGTTGATATGCTGTAAAAGTGTAGGCTTCCACCTGTGTATTTCAATAGGGCAAGATCTCGTTGAATTCTTAGCGTTTCACTCAGTTCACTCGCACCTTTCAATCCCATCTTTACACTTGTTTTCCCCTCGTGTATTTGAGCCTTCGGGTGAACCGAATAATCATTCGGCGCCACAAATATGCGTGTGTTGGTTTGCTTTGAATATTCGAGTGCGCGCATCATGAGTTCTGTTGAAACCGTATGTCCGTCCTCTGTAAACCCGACTGCTCCAGCGTTTTGAAGTTCGGCGAATTCAGTTAATTGCTTGCCTTGCATTTCTTTAGAAATAGACCCCAGTGGTAATATTTGAAAAGAAGCCGTGTTGTTTTTTGTAAGAAATTTTACTGCCCCTTGATTGTCTGTAACTGGCATTAGTGAGGGCATAAGGCACACCCGTGTGAATCCGCCTTTCTTAGCAGCAGCAATTCCAGAGCGAAGCGTTTCGTTCTGTTCAAAGCCTGGTTCGCCAAAGTTTGCACGAAGATCTGTGAAGGCTACTGATAGGATATGGTCTTTTCCCGCAATGATTTTTGATTTCCCTGCGGGCAAATTTTTCCCAATTGAGGTAATAACCCCATTGGTTAATTCAACATCCATAATTTTTAGATGATGCTTCGAAAGCGGAGAAAAGAGCTTAGCGTTTTGAATAAGTGTTTTCATATTTTCGATTTCCAAATTTTAATGAATATGATTTCCAATGCAATAAATAAAAGTGCGCCATAGATGAGATATTTCCAAAGTGAAATACCGCCGCCAAGTTCTGTTGCTAACGACTGCAGCATTTCAGCATTTGCGTCTTTGACAGAAAAATCAGTCAGGCCAATTTGTTGGCCCAATTTCAAGAGCTCATCTGTTGTGAGTATTTCGACATTGCTTTCCGCATTGTTAAAGTTCATAGCCAAAGGCATAAGGCTTGCGCTGTTTTCTTTCACAACGTAAAATCCAGACTCAGTCATTTCTGAGGGAAGAAAAACTTCAGATTCGCGTCCGGTGCTTCTCGATTGAGCGATAAATGTTTTCGAGCTATTCGTGCTGCTAATTTCGAACAAACCATCCTCTGTGGAAGGAGAGTGACTTAATGTTACATATGATTCTTTTCCCAATTGGTAATAGAGTTGTTGCGCCGCTGCGCTGGTTTCTGCGGCTCGAAGAAGGCTTAAAGGGAATAAAGCGTGCGATAGAAAAGTACTCTCTGTTTTTAGACAAGATACTGCGCAAACAAAAAGTCGTCCTTTTCCAAAATTGGTTTGAGCTAGCAGAGGAGTGTTGTCTTGAAATGAAATGAGCGGGATGGATTGTAGGTTTCCGTTACTCATTGGAAAATGAGATGTTGCAGAAGGGAGTGAAGCATTGTTTTGAAGTCGCTCAAATGCCGGGCTGTAAAACGGATTGCTCAAGTCAACTGATATCGCTGACAATGCAGTATTTGATTTCGCGGCAAGCTGAACGCTGTTGCATCTTCCTAATAAATTGTTATAGCTCAGTAAATCTGGAGTCGAGTGGGGAACAAGGAATATAGTTCCCCCTTGTTCAATATAACTCGAAAGGTCTCCGATAAGTTGAGGCGAAAGTGATTGCACGCCTTGCAGAACGATGAAGTTGGATGATTGAATGCTCTCTTTAGTTGCGGCCGCGGCATTCACAGAAATGAAATTGTATTGCGGGTCGTTTGAGAAAAGCTGCTCTACATTTTGTTGTTCAGTTCCTGCTACATTCAGGATATTTATTTTTTCTGAAATGGTGTAGGCGAAATAATGAACGTCGTCAAATACCAGGGGGAAATCATTAATTCGAACAGTGCCGTAATGAAAGCCAGTTTGCGTTGTGCTAAATGCGACGGGAATTGTAGCAATGCCATTTGCGGGAAGCGATACAGAGCTGACGGCTTTTTGAATGCCATCGAGGTCAAGACTCAGAGGAACATTGCTCATTTCTTCATCGCTATGGTTTTGAATAACAACCAAAAGGGTGTCTGAGTTATTTAAAATTCGCGTAGGAGTGGAGAAGTAGATAGAATCGATGCTAATATTTCTTTGTATTTCTTTCGTTGCTGGAATAGCCGTTATGTGAGCATCTCCAGGATTTGTAATATCTTGAATATCGCTGGTGTTTCTTTGGAAATCAGAAATCCAATAATAAAGATGAATATCCGCCGCTGATTTTTTCAGTAAGTCTCGTTGTCGGTCGAAAACAGCGCTCAGTTGTTTGGTTTCAGGACCGAAAGAAATGTCTTGAATACTTTGTAACGCTTCATCCTTCGAAAGTAAACGCTGATCAGTTCCTTTGAAGTTGTTTGAAATAATTTGAAACCGATCGTTGCTGGAAAACGAGCTCACCAATGCACTCGCTTTTTGTTTGGAAGATTCTAGAAATGAAACACCTTCTGCTTGGCCTTGCATGCTTAAACTATTGTCTACATAAACGCTAACGGCCCGGGTGCCATTCATTTTTTCGCTGACATCTGTAGGAAAGAACGGTTGGGCAAAAGCAAAAATTAATGCGGCGAAGGCAAGCAGTCGACAAATAAGAATAATGAGGTGTCGAATCTTCGAAGATTTGGTTGTTTCGGATTTGACTTCTTTGAGGAAAGAAACATTTGAAAAGGCGATTTTCTTATACCTACGGAAATTAAAGAGGTGAATTAGAACCGGAACGGCTAGTGCTGTAAGGGCCCAAAGTATTTCGGGATGTACGAATCGCATTTCGAAGCTCAAATATAGCGCATAGATGTCGTATTTTCGGCAAATGGAAAAGAAACACCCCGAGTCATGGATGATGAGTCACGGCTATAATCCGAAATGGAGCGAAGGATCAGTGAAGCCACCGATCTTCCAAACATCTACTTTCGTATTCAATACCGCCGCTGAAGGTAAACGCTTTTTCGCCTTGGCCTATGGCAAGGACACCATGAATGAAGGCGAGCAACTTGGTCTCATCTACAGTCGCTTGAACAATCCGAATCTTCAAATATTGGAGGAGCGTTTAGCTTTATACGAAGGAGCTGACGAAGCCGCAACTTTCGAAAGTGGCATGAGTGCCATTGCGACCACCATGTTAGCGTATTTGCGTCCGGGAGACATTTTAGTATGCAGTCATCCAACTTATGGCGGAACGCACCACTTTATTCATCAGGTGTTGATTGATTTTGGAATTCAATGGGAGTCGTTTGGTCCGAATGATTCGTTAGACGAATTGTACTATCGTCTTCAATCAGAAAATAAATTAAGTCGAGTGAAAATGGTTTTCACGGAAACACCAGCCAATCCAACGAATCATTTATTCGACCTAAAGGCCATTCAAGAGTTTAGAAATAAAATTGAGGCAGCCTCAGGCAACAAGGTTTTGTACGCCGTTGACAATACTTATATGGGACCTATTTGGCAAAAGCCAATGGAGTGGGGAGCAGACGTGGTTTGCTACAGTGCAACAAAGTATTTGAGCGGACATAGTGATTTGATTGCGGGCGTAACTGTTGGAAAGCAAGAGCATATTTTAGCAATTAAGACTTTGCGAACGTTTTTAGGAAATATGATTGCGCCATATACAGCCTGGTTATTAACGCGTAGCATTGAGACCTTGAAGATTCGTATGGATCAACAAACGAAGAATGCAGTTGATGTCGTAGAGTTTTTAATGACTCATCCGAAAATTGAGCAAGTGTTTTTTCCGGGATTGCCGACAAATTCACCACATCAAATTGCAATATACAAGGAGCAATGCAAAGCGCCCGGGGCCATGATTGGTTTTACAGTTAGGGGTGGTGAAGAGGAAGCGTTTCACGTCTTAGACAGTTGTAAGCTTATTAAGTTGGCGGTTAGTTTAGGTAGTAACGAGAGCTTGGCTCAGCATCCTTTTTCCATGACGCATGCAGATGTTCCAGATGAAGATAAAATTGGAATGGGTATAACAGAGGGAATGATTCGTTTGAGTGTTGGAATTGAAAACTCAGAGGATATTATTGCAGACTTGGCTCAAGCATTGAGCTAAAGGTTTTATATATTGAAATAAAAAACGCCCGCATTCGCGGGCGTTTTTGTTCGTCTAATGCAAGAGATTATCTCGCAATACCCACAGCACGTTTTTCACGGATAACCGTTACACGCACTTGGCCAGGATATGTCATTTCAGTTTCAATACGTGATGCCAATGAAATAGCTAATGCATCTGCTTGATCATCGGTTACGTGATCAGCTTCAACCATAACACGTAATTCACGTCCCGCTTGAATAGCGAACGACTTAGATACGCCAGGATATTCCAAAGCTAAATTTTCTAAATCGCGCAAACGCTGAATGTAAGCTTCAACCACTTCACGACGAGCGCCAGGACGAGCTCCTGAGATGGCATCGCAAACTTGGATAATTGGAGAAAGCAATGTCGTCATTTCAACCTCGTCGTGGTGAGCTCCGATGGCGTTACATACGTCTGGTTTTTCACCATACTTCTCGGCCAACTTCATACCCAACACAGCGTGTGGCAATTCGCTTTCAGTGTCTGGAACTTTTCCAATATCATGAAGTAATCCCGCTCTGCGTGCTGCTTTCGGATTCAATCCCAATTCGCTTGCCATGGTAGCACAAAGGTTCGCTACTTCGCGGCTGTGCTGCAATAAGTTTTGTCCGTATGAAGAACGATACTTCATACGTCCAACCATGCGAACCAATTCGCTGTGAAGACCGTGAATACCCATTTCAATGCAGGTACGCTTTCCAACTTCAACAATCTCCTCTTCAATGTTCTTGCTAACCTTCGCAACAACCTCTTCAATACGCGCCGGGTGAATACGTCCGTCTGTAACCAATTGGTGAAGAGAAAGACGTGCAATCTCTCTTCGCACTGGATCGAAACAAGAGAGGACAATCGCCTCTGGTGTGTCGTCTACAATAATTTCAACTCCGGTAGCTGCTTCCAGCGCACGAATGTTACGTCCTTCGCGACCAATGATACGTCCTTTGATTTCGTCGTTTTCAATATTGAAAACAGAAACGCTATTTTCAACAGCATGCTCTACGGCGGTGCGCTGAATGGTTTGAATAACAATTTTCTTCGCCTCTTGATTCGCTTTAAGTTTGGCTTCATCTACGATTCCTTGAATCTGAGAGGCACAAGCGTTACGTGCATCCTCCTTCAACATTTCCATCAATTGTGCTCTCGCATCTTGGGCAGAAAGTTTAGAAAGGTCTTCTAATTGAGCGATTATTTTTTGTGATGATTTTTCTAAATCGGCAGATTTCTTTTCATTCAATTCGATCAACTTCGTCGCGTTTTCTTTTTGAGCTTCGGCCTCTTTTTCTTTGCGCTTTAGTTGTTCTTGTTGTTGTGAAATTTCGCGTTCGCGATTCTTAGTGCGGTCTTCCGCTTGTTTCACTTTGTTGTTTTTCTCACCAACCTCACGGTCGTGTTGTGACTTCATTTCCAGAAATTTCTCTTTGGCTTGAAGGATTTTTTTCTCTTTAAGGGCTTCTCCTTCTTTCTTCGCTTCTTCAATGATGCTGTCTTTCTTAGACTTTAACGCACCATTTAAAACGAAATAGGTAAGAAGAGCACCACTGATTACTCCGGTAATTGAGCAAACAATAATCAATACACTGCCATCCATACGACATAAAGTATTAGTATTCCACATGCGGACGTTCGGGTCCGTTTCCTAAAGCAGAGGGGGAGAGAATAGTGGACTAGTTCGCCAAGTATCCGTTTACGAGATTCTCCAATGCTGAGAATTGCTCTGTATAATCGGATGTGGCAGCTTCTTTTTCAATCGTAACTTCTTTCTCAACAATAACTTCCTTTTCCACTACAACCTCAACGGTTTTCTCAATAACCTGAGGTTGGGTGTTGTTTAGTTTTGTTATGATTTGTAAAGCCGCCATGGCTAGTAAATCTCCTCTGTCTTTTACCGAATAGTTTTTTTGAAACATAGAAACGGCCTCCTCCAATTGCAACTCTGCTTTACGGATCGTAGCTTCTTCAGAAGCTTTCACCGAGAGAGGGTAATTTTTACCAGCAATGGATATTTGTAAGGTTACTTCGCTCATTGTTCCACTATTTGTTTAATAGTAAAAGACATTCATCTATCTCTTTTACCAACGCGTTGATTCTCTGCTTAGTTGAATGAACATGATCTATTTGTGTTTCATTCCTCAACGATTGGTTTGCTTCTAACTCTTCTATTTTAACATTTAAGTCTTCAATCTGTGATTGCAGACCCTTGTTTATTCTATAAACGGATGCCAATTCTTCATTCACTTTAGCCAATGCCGTTTCAGCATTACGCTTGGCTTCACCCAATTCGTGAATTTTTGCCGCTAGTGTTTTAAAGTGTTGAGCCGATTCCATAAATACGTATAGCTTTTGTTGAAGCACCACAAAGTTAATCAAAAAGAACCCATGGCGCTTCGCTTTTTTTCCTCAAGGCTTGTGAATAAAATCAAAGCGTTTGAATCCATTGAAGGCTTTTTCGATGCACTTTGCGGTATGGTTTTCAGCAATTTGAATTCGAGTCGATTTTTAATCTTCCTTTTTTGCCTTTCTGCGACTTTTGCACAGGGGCAGAAATGGACCTGCAGTTCTCCCTTGGATATACCCTTGGAGCTCGCGGGTTCGTTTGCTGAAATTCGTTCCAATCACTTTCATTCTGGCATGGATTTGCGCACGGAACAGCGCGAAGGCTTACCGGTCTATTGCGCAGCGGATGGGTATGTTTCCAGAATTAAAATTTCACCTAATGGATATGGAAAGGCAATCTATGTGACCCATCCGGAAGGGTACGTTACGGTTTATGCCCACTTGCAAAAATTCAATCACGAAATAGATTCGTTGCTTCGCCTTCAACATAAACTAAAAGAATCTTACGAAGTAGATTGGTATTTGAAGGAAGGACAAATTCCCTTGAAGCGGGGACAACAAATTGCTTGGAGTGGAAATTCGGGCGGAAGTAGTGGTCCGCATTTACACTTCGAAGTGCGCGACAGTCGGACAGAACATTGCCTCGATCCTATGCGTTTTGGATTGCCTGTGCGCGATACACTCGCTCCTATCTTCGAATCATTCAGCGCTTGGTGTGGTTATGGCGCAAGCGAATTAAGTCCGAGGGAACTTCCATCAATTGGACATTTAGTAAATGGAAGGGGGGCGTCTGATACACTTCCGCTTGAAATAGAAACTGGAAAATTGGAAGTCGCTGTGTCAATTGTTGATCGTTATATAACGGGAAGCGGAGACTGTGGTGTGAAATCGTTGCGCGTTTTTGTAGATGGAAGTTTATTTTACCGAATGGAAATTCGGTCGGTGAATTTCAACACAACGAAAGCCATTAACGGATTTGTTCCCTTGGGAATTTACAAATCGAAATCGGGACAATGGTATCGTTGTTCCAGTCCGAAGCAAACGCCTTTGAAGGAAGAAGTGAACATGTCGGCTATGCCTGTTGAAATTTCAGATTCGTTAATACACAGCATTCGCTTCGAAACCGAAGATTGGAAAGGGAATGTCGCTACGGCGGTAGGATTTGTTAAGGCTGTGCTACCCAATTCACCGAAACATGCGAATGCTATTTCATTGATTGCGGGAGTGGAAAAAGTAATTCAAACGCGCTCGGGAAAAATAACTTTTCAAAAAGAATCGTTGTTCGATGACACTGAAATTCTCTTATTAGAACCGGTGTTCGACTCGCTGATGCCCCCAGTTGTAGAAATTGGGCATGAAGGTATTGCGTTGTTTTCACCCGTTAAAGTTCAATTCAATTTGAATGAAATGACACCCGAGGAAAGAAAGAAGGTTGTGGTGTTGCACAGAAATAATTCTATAAAAAAATCTATTGGTGGGAATGTTGAGGGAAATTCAATTGTTGCGAGCACTTCTTCGTTGGGAACATTCACCTATGCTTCGGATTGGGAGGCACCTGTTGTCGAATTTGTTGAACAAACTTTTCCAGAATCCGATTTAGTTGGAAGTGTGAAGTTCAGAGTGAGCGATGCGTTGAGCGGTATTGAAAGTATTCGTCCAGAATTGGATGGTCAATGGATCTACTATGAATACGACGCGAAGAACAACAATGTTCTTGTTGAATTGCCGCTGTCTGTCGTTGACGATCGGGCCCATGAATTTTCGCTGGTTGTGAAAGACAAATGTGGAAACGAAACGGTCTACAAAAAGTCGTTCAATTAGAACATACTTTTCGGAAGGTCAAGCCACTCTAATGCAGATCCGTGCATGATGTTTTCCAAATCAGATTGTTCCAACTGCATTTCTTCAATGAATTGCCCAATGTGTGCGTCGCCAAGAGGGAATGGATAGTCTGTTCCCAAGGCAATTTTTTTCGTAGACTGTTTTGTCATAATGTAACGAAGTAAATCGCTATCATGTGTTGCACTGTCAATCCAAAATTTATTCAAGTAGTGGCTCGGTGCCACGTTATTGTCTAATGCTACTAGATCGGGTCTGCAATTAAATCCGTGTTCAATTCTTCCCAATGTTGGAATGAATGATCCTCCGGCATGAGCAAACAAAAAGCGAAGCTTTGGGAATTTTTCAATAACACCAGAAAAGATCAGCGAGCAGATAGCACGAGTTGTTTCCGCAGGCATTCCCACCAACCACGGAAGCCAGTATTTCTTCATGTCGTTTTCGCCCATCATTTCCCAAGGATGAACCATAACACACATGCATAAGTCTTCGCAGGCTTTCCACAGCGGAAGAAATTTTTCGTCGCTCAAATTTGTGCCGTTGATATTCGATCCGATTTGAATTCCACGAATTCCGATTTTCTTAGCGCGCTCCAATTCAGCTATAGCCATTGGAATATCATTCATGGGAAGGGTAGCCAAACCCACGAAGTTTTTCGGATGTTCTTCAACAATCATTGCAATGTGATCGTTTAAGAATTCAGAAACCTTTAAAGTGTGTTCTGGTTTTGCCCAATAGGAAAACAAAACAGGAATGGTGCAAACCACTTGAACTTGCGTGTTGTATTTCGCGTACTCATCGATGCGTAAAACGGGATCCCAACAATTCGATTCAATCTCGCGGAAGAACTGATCGCCTTGCATCATGCGCGCAAAGCCAGCTCTATGATGATCGAGGTGAATGAATTTCCCATAACCGAACTCCTTACTCCAATTGGGTAAGTGGTCGGGCATAATGTGGGTGTGGGTATCTATTTTTAGCACGGCGGTTTTTCGTGAAGCGAAGTTAATGCTTTCTGTTATTCCTTTTTTACTTTGCGTAAATCGAGCATGTTCACTGAATTCGTTGGGAAGTTCTTGATGTTACATCGAATGAAGTGCATGACCTGGTCGTAGTAAAGCGGAATAATGGGAGTCTCTGAATGAATAATCTCTTCGAGTTGTTTGCTATAAACTAGCGTGCTATCTGTTGAATTCGTTTTTCCCATCTTTGAATAAATCTCGTCATAGTTCGCTTTCGAAAAGCGCGTATAATTCGGGCCATTCGGCGCAAATCGAGGGGTGGTGAAAACAGAGTAGAAGTTTTCTGGATGTGCGTAATCGGCCAACCAACTTTTGCGAAAAACTGAAAGTTGACATTTAGAAGCTTGATCTCGAAATGCCGCTCCTTGCAATTGTTGTATCTCACAGGGGATGCCCAATTGCTGCCATTCGTGTTGAATGTATTCCATCAAGTCGGCGTAATCGCTTGTAGTGCTCAATAGTATGGTCGGAAGATTTTCTCCATTGGGGAATCCCGCTTCTGCCAATAAATTAAGTGCTTGTTTTTTGTTGAAGGAAATAAGTTGTTCGGTGTTTAAGTTTTTTGCTGCAGCTGGAGAACAGAATCCGAAGTCGGCAGGAATGACGGTGTTATTTCGTAAATGCTTCACCATATCTTTTTTATTTATGGAAAGGTGAAGGGCCATTCGCACACGCGGGTCGAGCAAGGCTTTGTTTGATTGAAGTGAAGGGTCAACAACAAAACCTAAGTAATCTGTTTTTATGAAAGGTGTTTTTTGCAAATATAATTGTGAAGTGTATGCAGATGATAGGTTGCCATTCGGATCTAGCAATTCATCTTTGAATGCATTGTGAATGCCACTCATGAAATCGTATTTGCCCTGAAGCAGTCCTTGATATTCCGCGGACATGTCTTTCACAAAATCAATTTTCACTCCATCTAAGTAGGGAAGAGTATTTCCGAATTCATCTTTCAAATAGTAATTCAGATTTTTATGAAAGACAAGCGCAACGTTTTCATACCAGAACGCAAATTGAAAAGGACCGCATCCAACCGGATGGTTTCGGAAGTCGGACCCATACATTTCAATCGCCTCATGCGGAACAATGTTCGCGTATTGCGTAGTGAGCAATCCGAGAAATGGAGCGAAGGGTTCCTTCAATTGAATAATAAAGGTGGAATCGTTTGGGGCAGAGAATCCGTTGTCAATTACCTTTTCGAAAATCCATTTGCCAGGAGAAGCAACGGTATTGTCTAGAATTCTACTGAAGGAATAAACCACATCGGATGCCACTACTTTCCGCCCTTGTTCATTGGGGAAGCAAGAGTTGTTGTGAAAGTATACATCGCCGCGAAGGAAAAAAGTATAGGTAAGTAGGTCTTCAGAAATTGAAAGGGATTCTGACACTGAAGGGGTAATCTGGAGGGAGTCATTCAATTCAACCAATCCGTCGAAGAGCTGATTGGTGGCCCACATGATTTCAAGATCTCGGGCAAAAGCTGGGTCAAGCGAGGTTATTCCGTTGCTTTCGTTGTAACAAAAAACATTTTTGTTGTTACTGCGTTTGGTTCCGCAAGAGACAAATAGGAAGAGAACAGTTATACTTCCGAAAAATATGTTTCCGTTAAATTTCATTCAAACAAAAATAGTCTAGGTGGAAGAACTATTGTTCTGTTCTACTTTTGAGTTATGAAAAAAATAGTAGTGTTATTCATCTTGGCAAGTTTGGTGGCTTGTCAGTCTACAAAACCAAGTACTAAGGATTATTCTACACCCCAAAACAAAGTTGCGTTCGATATAATGAGTTACAACGTAGAGAACTTGTTCGATACGATAGACGATCCTAATAAAGCTGACGAAGATTTTACTCCTTCAGGAAAATTACAATGGAACACAGTCAAGTATTATGAACACCTGAACCATACGGTTGATGCCATAACGAATAAGGGAACAAACTTTCCAGCTATTGTTGGATTGATAGAGGTTGAGAACGGAACTGTCTTGAATGATTTGGTAAACACTTCTTTTCTAAAAGGAAGAGGATACCAAGTGGTTTGGCATGAAGGTCCAGATGAACGAGGAATAGATGTAGCCATGATTTATGATTCGAAGCGAGTTACAATTGTTGCAAGCAGACCTATTCCTGTTGTTTTAGAAAGCGTATCAGACCCAAACACAAGAGACATTCTTAAAGTTTCTGTTAAAGTGGGAAGTGAAGGTTATCATTTGTTCGTGAACCATTGGCCTTCGCGCAGGGGTGGACAGGATGAATCTGAGATGCATCGCATTAAAGCCGCTAGTGTTTTAAGAAAAGAGATTGAACAAATTCTTGCTGTAGATTCGAAGGCGAATATTATATGTATGGGTGACTTCAATGATTTCCCTTCCAACAAAAGTGTTCACGATGTTTTACAAGCGGGTGTATCAGTTGAAAATTCGGTTTTGTTCAACATGATGTCAGATTTCGAAGCATTTAAAAAGGGAACTCATTTTTACAAAGGCGAATGGAGTCCGCTAGATCAATTCATGGTTAGTTACGGAATGTTCGATAACAAATGTGTAAGTGCAAATTCTTTCGAGGTTTTAGGATACGACTTTCTATATTACACAGGTAAGGATGGTGTAAAATCTCCAGCGCGTGTTTACGCTGGTGATTCATATAAGGGGGGCTATAGTGATCACCTGCCTATTCTCTTGCATGTGAATTAATCACATTGAAACTTTACAGCAATAAAAAAGCCGTCTCGCAAGAAACGGCTTTTTTAATAGTTTGAAGTAGAAAATTATTTCTTCTTCGCAGCTTTCTTAGGAGCAGCCTTTTTAGCAGCAGCCTTCTTAGGAGCAGCCTTTTTAGCAGCAGCCTTCTTAGGAGCAGCCTTTTTAGCAGCAGCCTTCTTAGGAGCAGCCTTTTTAGCAGCAGCCTTCTTAGGAGCAGCATTTTTAGCAGCAGCTTTCTTAGGAGCAGCAGCTTTTTTTGGAGCAGCAGCTTTCTTAGGAGCAGCAGCTTTTTTAGCGGCCTTTGGCGCGCTAGCTTTGGTTTTGGTTTTCATAAAATAAACGGTTGATTATTTTCTTTTCAAAACGTTCACTCGTCGTTACAAGTAAACTTAAAAATACACTGGATACAATTTCACTTTTCCATCGCTTCTTATCCCGATTGTCGGACTTGGAATTTTGATGAAGTTAATTACGCTTGCAATTTTCTTCACCCATTTTCTTCGCCATTCAATTCTTTTCAAATCTGCATCAAAAGAAAAAAAGAATTCACGTGTCGCGTGAAAATTATTAACACTATTAATGTTATTATCTGCGTATAAATTTTCGTTAATACTATAGCCGAATGAAATGCATAGCCACCTCGTGAATCGCTTGGTATTCGTGCGATTTAGAGATAGTGGGGCGGAGAGCCAATACGTTTGTCCGTTGTAGTCTTTCAAAAGACGTTGTTGAAAATTACGACCAAATGTTTCAGGACGCATATCTGCAAACACACTTTTTTGATAAGAAAATTTTAGAGAGATGATTTGTTGTTGAAGAAAATATTCTTGTGAAGCGAATAAAAAATATCCAAATGTATTTGCAATCATATCACTTTTTGAAAATCCCCACTGCGCAGATTTTCCATCAAGTATTTCAATGCTCGTTAAATAAATTAATCCAGTAGCACCACCTAGAAAAATATTTCTATTTCTATTTGAATCACTTGTCAGCAGTGTGTTGTAGAAGTTTCTTCCTAGTTGATAAGATGTGAATGCATGTCCACATTTGTCCATTTGCATCCATTCTTTTGAATCGTTGAAGAAGTGAAAGTTACTTCGAGGGTAATCTTTGTACCAAAGTGAATTCAATCCAACAAATGAAGAAGTACTTGCAACAAAGGCAAGTGAAGAGAAAGTAGTATTGTGTTTTTTTTGATTGGAAAAATTTAGCGCGAGTGTGTCTTTCTCTATTGCAAAAATCTCACAGCTAAAAATTATCAAGGCAATAAAGACAAATGCTTTCTTCATCGTTGAATATCGATAGAGTCTAAATACAGTTGATACTTTTTGGCGTATTGCTGATGCTCTTGATACGTAATAGCAAAGTTGTGTTTACCTGTTCCTCCTGGTTGGGCGCACATGAAAATGTAATCGTGCGAAGCGGCATTCAGCACAGCGTCTAGGTATGTTTTTTCTACAATATGAATAGTTGCAGGAGGCAGACCTTTGTATAAATATGTGTTGTACGGAGAGTCGAATTTTAGATCTTGATGTCTAACACGCTGTCTTTTTTCTTTCGTGTTAATTCCAAATAAAACGGTTGGGTCAGATTGTAGAAGCATGTTTTGTTGCAACCGATTTAAATAAAGTCCAGCAATTTGTGGAGCCTCTTCTTGGTTGGCAGTTTCGCCGCGAACAATAGATGCGAGCACATAGACTTGATGTTCAGTTAAGCCAATGCTTGAAGCATTCGATTCTTTTTCACTTGTCCAAAAGTCACTGTACAACTTGTTCAATCGTGAAAAGAAATTTTCGGGAGAACTAGTCCAATAGAATTCATAGGTATCTCCTAGCAGTCTTTCAAGAACACGTTGCTCACGAATTTCTCGAGGTAAATCTGAAGTATTAGGAGCGAGTACGTCTAGATTTTCATTTACATATTTGATAAATTGAACGCTGTCTTGCTCGAACTTTTTCCCGAAGCGTTCTGCCAATTTGTGTATGGTTTTTATATTGTCAATTCTAAAAGAAACGGGGTCTTGATTTCCACTATTGAGTTTTTTTAAAATCTCAAACGACGAAAAATTGCCATTTATGTTGTATTTCCCTGGGGGAAATTTGTCTGCTGATTTGAAAGCAGTAGCAACTTTCCATTTGTAATAGAGTAAGTTCGGCGATTTAGAGCCCTTGCATAACGAGTCTAAAATTTCATTTTCCACTGCTTCAGCATCGTTGAGGCTGGATATGTAGATTGAGAATTCTTTTCCGTTTGGATTTAAGGGGGATAGCATTAATACATAAGAAGCCACAATAAGCAGAATGAATAACGTTGCTGCTCCAATAATGGCGGCAACTTTCTTATTTCTCTTAGAGAGTTTTTTCATATCTATTTACAATTCGGTTCAGACACATTTGTTCACGTTGAAATTGAAACCCTGATTTTTCAAATAGTGAAATGCTGGGCGCGTTGTCTTTGTCAATGAGCGCAAATACAATTGAAATTTGTTTTTCAAATGTAAGTTTTTTAATCAATAAGCGTAGAGCCTCTCTGCCGAATCCTTTGTTGTGGTCCTTTTTGTTGGGAATTAAAATACCAACACCAATAGATTGGTCATTCTCGGAGAAGTTGAATGCGTCTAAGATTCCGAGGGGCAACTTATTTTCTGAATTCCAGATAATCCACCGTTGTTGTTTGTGCAAAACGTATAAACGTGCAGGAAAAAAACAGTCAGTAATTTCTTCTAGTGTATAAGGACCCGGATGTTCGTTGATGTGCCAATAATCCTCTAAATTTTCTACCCAATGTATGTACGGAAGGTCTTCGCGCCTGATTTCTTCAATGTAAATGTTGTCCATAAATCTATTTTCATTTCAAAAATACGGGAAATGCCTTTGAGATAGTGAAAGACCTTCGTTACTTTGTTGGTATGATGAACACACGTATTTTATTTTTACTTGCTTTTGTTGTGGCTCTCTTAAGCAGTTGCAGCATCAATAAGAATATAATGTTTCAAACAGATACCGAGTATGAGTTTAAGAAACCAGATATAGATTCAACGAACAAAGAATACAAATTGGCTTCTTTTGACTATATCACAATAAACTTATTTACTGGAGATGGTGCTATGATTTTGGAATATACAACGAGCGGTATAGAGCGTCAACCGAATTATGGCGGATTCGATTTGTATTATATCATAGATAAAAACGGAGAAGTTGATTTACCAGTTTTAGGAAAGACCAAGCTTTCTGGTTTATCTATCCAAGAGGCTCAGCAATATCTCGAATCTAGGTTCATCAATTACAATGATCCGTTCTGTCTTGTTCGTGTTCTAAATAGACGAGTAATGGTCTTTTCGGGTGAAGGAAGTTTGGGAACTGTAGTGCCTATAGCGAATCAAAATATTTCTGTAATAGAGGCTATTGCTCTGGCAGGAGGAATTCGTGAACGCGGAAATGCATCGAAAATTAAAATCATTCGCACGAACAAAGGCGTGAATGAAGTTTATCGATTGAATTTATCTACTATTGAAGGAGTTGAAAATGCAAAAATGATTGTTCAAGCGGGTGATATCATATATGTAGAACCAGTGCCTCAAATTACCAATGAATTCGTGAAGGATATTGCGCCTTTGGTGAGTTTGTTTTCCTCGACGTTAATCTTATTCCTAGTTATTACAAAGTAATTATGAGAATAGAGAAGACTGATTTTCGCGACTTACTAATGGTGCATCTTCCTGTTATTGGTGATGATCGAGGTCGATTTCAAGAAACGTTTAAAGAGGCTCAATTTAGAATTGAAACTGGAATGAATATTACGTTCGTGCAGGATAATGAAAGTCTTTCTTCAAAAGGTGTATTGCGTGGTTTGCATGCTCAGAAATCACCAAAGTCTCAAGCGAAATTATTACGCGTGGTTAAAGGAAGTATTTTAGATGTTGTTGTTGATTTGCGAAGAACCGAGCTGACATTTGGTAAGAGTTTTCAAATCGAATTGAAGGGTGGAGATGGAATATCGTTATTTATTCCCGAGGGTTTTGTTCACGGTTTTTATTGTTTCGAAGACAATACTATTGTTCAATACAAGTGCACAAATTATTATGACAAGAATTCTGAAATTTGTTTGAATGCATTTGATGCCAATGTGGGTATTCAATGGCCAGAAGGGGAGAAAGTGCTTTCTGAAAAAGATAAGGAAGGCTTTTCTCTCGATGCTTTAAGCGATTTGTTTTTTTAACTATTCGGTTGAATAGTAAAAGCCACGCTGGTAAGACGTTTAGTTTCGTCGCCTTCGATGAATTCAGTTAATACGCTTTTAGACGCCGCATCGCGTTCAAAGACCTCTTCCATATTCCTAACCCGGCCATAAGGCACTCCGCTATTCATAGCCTCATGCTCGAACTTATCAGAGCTTATTTTTTGAAATTCTCGTTGAAGAATATCGAACAATTCGATTCTGTTTTTTACGCGATTAGTGTTTGAAGAGAATCTGCTGTCGGCATCGTTTTCAGGCGTGTTTAAAATGACATTCAATTTTTTGAATTGCTCATCACTGCCCACAGCAAGCACAATCCATTTTTTATCTTGTGTTTGTAACAGCTCTCCATAAGGAGCAATATTGGGGTGAAGGGATCCCATGCGCTGAGGAATGTGACCGGTCATGAGGAAATAGCTCGCTTGGTTCGCTAAAGAAGCAAGAGCCGCTTTTTCAAGGGAAACTTCCACGTGAAAGCCTTTTCCTGTTTTTGCTTTTTGAATGAGCGCACAAAGAATTCCCTCTTTCAACTGATGGGCCGCTAGCACATCTATCAGAGCAACGGGCATTTTCGTGGGCAGTCCATCTGCAGCCCCATTCATATACATAAATCCCGTTTCTGCTTGAAGAACTACGTCATAAGCCAATCGATCTCTTTCGAATTCAAATCCGCGTATGACTCCTTGAATGAGTTGTGGAAATTTCTTAGATAGAAGGGGTGCATCTAGTTGAAATTTCTTCGAATCACCCTCTTTGAAATTAGTAAGTAACACATCTGCCGTTTCTAGCTCAGCGTGAATACGAGCAATATCGTTTTCATTTGATAAATCAACAAGATGAATTTCTTTTTTGTAGTTAATGGAAGAATAGTACGAACTAATTTTTCCTTTCGACTCAGCTGGCGTATGCCACGTGCGAGTAACATCGCCATTTGTTTTGGCATTTTCGAATTTCAAAACATGCGCTCCAAGCTCAGAAAAGAATGTCCCTACTTGTGGCCCCGCCAAAACCGAAGAGCAATCAACAACTTTTAATCCTTTAAACAATTCCATGAAGTAAAGGTAAAGACTTTACTTTTTCAGAAGGGCTTCCTTGTATTTTTCTAGACACCTGTTTCGTGCAAACGTATGTTCAACAATGGGTAAAGCGTATTCACTCGTGTTGAATTCAGGAACCCATTTTTTAATGTACTCATTCTGCTTGTCGAACTTTTCCATTTGAGAGGTGGGGTTGAAAATTCTAAAGTAGGGTGCAGCATCGCAACCGCTTCCTGCGGCCCATTGCCACCCTCCGACATTACTGGCCAAATCAAAATCTAAAAGTTTTTCCGCGAAATATCTTTCTCCCCAACGCCAATCGATGAGCAAGTGCTTAGTTAAGAAACTGGCTACAACCATTCGAACTCTGTTGTGCATGAAACCTGTTTCGTTAAGTTCGCGCATACCTGCGTCGACAAGCGGATAGCCCGTTTTCCCTTCACACCATAACTTGAATTCTTCCTCGCTGTTATTCCATTCAATAAAGTCATACGCTGGTTTGAACGCGTGATCAACGGTATCTGGAAAGTGATAGATTATCATTTGATAGAACTCTCTCCAGATTAACTCATTCAACCATTTTTCATTGGATGTTAAGCCATAGAGAACTAACTCTCGTGTGCTTACAGTCCCAAATCTTAAATGCAAACTCATACGTGTGGTCCCATCTACAGCAGGGAAATCACGATGAAGATGATAGTTCTGAATGGCCTCAGTATTCAGATGAATTGTTGGAAAGGCGATCTCTGTTTTTTCAAAACCAATTTGTTCCAGTGAAGGGAAATGGGTGGTTTTAGTTTGAAGGAAATTCGATTGAAGCTCTTCAGATG
>JBILTF010000039.1:0-20206 GCA_044371675.1 Flavobacteriales bacterium | reverse complement strand
TCGTTGTGAGCTGTTCCAAAATCTCCTATATTCACTCCCGTTAAAACAATCTCCTTCGCACCTCCGGCAATGGCTTTCTTCGCTTCTTCAATCGTTGCTTCAACATTCGCACTGCGAGATCTTCCTCGCGCTAGAGGAATGGTGCAGAACGCGCAGAAATAATTACATCCATCCTGAACCTTCAAGAAGGTTCGCGTTCGATCTCCAGATGAAAATGAAGGAATGAATTCCTTCACATCTTTTATCTCTCCTGCAAATATTTTCCCTTCCGATTCGTCGTAGGCTTTAATGCGATCTATCAAATTGAATTTTTCATTCGCTCCTAAAACAACATTCACTCCTTCAATCTTAGAAATCTCTTCTGGCTTTAACTGAGCATAGCAACCGATAACTGCAATGAAGACATTCGGATTCGAACGTTTGGCTCTTCGAACGGTGTAGCGACATTTCTGATCGGCTTCATCGGTAACGCTGCAGGTGTTGATGACCAAAACGTCCGGGCCTTCCTCCAACTCCACTCTGCCGTAACCTTGCTCTTGAAAATCGCGCGCAAGCGTGCTCGACTCTGAAAAATTCAGTTTACATCCGAGTGTATGAAATGAAAATGTTTTGAAGTCTCTCATGATTTCTTTTGCTTTGGAACCGCACGCAGATGAAACTCCATTATTCCCAACAACACATCCACAGGATGATTAAACGAAATCTCATACGTGTAAACGCCGTGATCTTCGTATTGCTTATTCGAATCTAACTCGCGCTCAATATCTCCAATGTCCCCGCTAATGTCTCCTAAAAATCCGTTTTGGTTCTTAATTTCTATTGTCACATCGCGCGGAACAACAACACCTTGCTCTAAGATTTCCTTGATGTGCAATTCCAATTTATCGAAAGGAAAAAGTGTAGTGTAACGAACATCGAGATACAATTCGCAAGGTTCTGCGTTTTCCCGAATGTCTAGCTTCAAAGAAACGGGTTCGCTCTTTTTCCATTGAAGGCTTTCATCGAATTCGAAGTTGGCTTCAGCAATGGGCGTTGGCTTACAACCTGCCATTCCAAATGCAACAAGTAAAACGAAGAAAAATGTCTTTTTGAACATGCCGCAAATTTACAAGAAGATTCGCAGTGTTATTCCTGAATAAAAATTTCTTCTCGCCATTGGGTTGAAGAACTTTCCACCAACACCGTTCAATTGATAGAAAGTGGTGTAATTAGTATTCAAGACATTGTTCGCTCCTGCATTGATGTTAATTGAACCTAAAGAACGAACTCGAGTAACTAGATCATAATCTCCGGCAACTTCGTCACGTCGAATAAATGTATGTCCATAGGTGAATTCAGTATTCAAAACGTTTCTCGCTGCAGACCATTCGGTTTGAGTCGAATTTAGCGGTGCCTTGTCTGTCCATTGATTCGTAACGGACCATCCGAATCCATAAAACCCGGTAAAATTCAATCCGCCGTTACACTGCGCCAAAGGCATACCTGGCATTCTTCCCGAACCACTTTCGTCGAGCAATTCATAATTCGTCCAAGATCCGCTCACCCAGCCATAAACACTGGCTCTCTCCAACTCAACAGTACCACTTCCTGTAAACTCCATGCCTCGCTGAACCAACTTTCCAGCGTTGATGTAGGTTGCATAATAGCCATTAAACAAGGTTTCCTTCGGAACAATGGCATCCGTGATTTGTTGATCGTAAATACTCATTTCAACGAACCACAATTTCCCAGCACCCTTCACCCCTACTTCTACATTTCGAGCAAATTCATTTTTCAAGTTTTCATTCAAATATTGATTTGAATAATCGTATTGCTCGAAGACCGTGGGCGCACTACTGCCGGTGCTGTAATTTCCGAAGACATTCCAGTTTCCTGATTGTTCACTTTTCTTCAGGGAATAACTGATTCCTACATTCGGATAAAGCCTTGCTTGCGGATTCGCGTTTGTGTAAGCCTCTATCACTACCAATTGCTGCGCAGCATCTTTAGAAGTTCCTGTAATGCGCGCTTGTGTGTTGTTCAAACCCACAGATGCCGTTGCGAACAATCGCTTTGCAACTTCCGCTTCCACCTGATAGAAAAAATTCGAAGTGATATAATCTACATTAAAGTTGTATTTCGAAACTTCGTTCGATTCTCCATTCAACAATCCGAATTCGTTTAAGTTAAAATTCTCGAACTGAATTTCTTCTCCTATTGATGACTTCAACTGGATTGGGAAGTTTCCGATTTTATTTAGGTCGAAGGATTTCGATAAGACCGCTCGCTCTCCGTTTCCTTTTGCATTCTCATCTTTGTATCCGCTTGAAGGAGCGGAGGTGCCGTAAGGATTTATTTTTTCGGTTTGAAAGAGATTCGCTGATAGCTCAAGAAGAAAATTTTTCTTCGAAATAAACTCGCCAGAATAACCGACCATATCTCTTGAACGATCTACGTGCGCGTTATTCGCCATACTGAAGGCATTGGCCTGACGAGGATTCACAGCGATCTGAGTTGCAGAAATTGCACCGGGCAATTCCCAATATCCCTTGTAGCGCATGGCCATGACATAATGTTTCCAGCGTTTTGTGTTGGCAGAAAACTCGATTAAGGTTTGTTCTTTTTTGTTCGCTTCTTGATCGCGATAGCCGTTCGTTTCCTGATTAATCTGGCTCACCATTAAACTGAATCCATTCTTACTCACACCCGCTTGAAAAACAGATTTACTGTAGCCGAATTCGCCTTGCTCGTATTGCGCCTTTGCATATACCGACTGGTTCAATGAAAAAGGCGTAAACAAAACAACTCCACCTGTTCCATTTCCCCAAACCCCACTGCCTGGACCTTTCAAGATATTCGCGTTGGCAACATTCGAAGGATCTACAATCTCCAGAGGCGATTGTCCGTCTGCGCTCGTCAATGCAATTCCTTTCCAATACATCTTCACATTTCGGATGGTTGACGGCGCACGATAAAAACTTCCGCGAATATTCAAGCGGGTACTTCCGCCATATCCGCGAGAATCGTAAGACACTCCGCTCACAGAATTGAATGCGTTTTGAAGGGAAGATCCATCGCCATAATGCGCATTAACTTTCACAAGTCCAATGCTGGCTGGAGTGCTGAGGTTACTGCGCTTGTTGTTGTAACCTACAACAGTAAGGGCTTCCATTTGCTTTGAAATGGGACTCATGTCAAGCCGAATCACCTCATTCTTCTTAACCTCTTCGTTATTGCTCAAACAATATCCTCTATCGTAATAACCTTCTGCAACAAAATCAACACACTTTCTGATTTTGCAATAAACCGAAACTCTTCCTAACTCGTCGCATTGAAATGTTCGCCCTCCAACTTGAGCCGTCGCCTGAATTGGATATCCCGTATAATTGTCGTAAACTTCAATGGTTACAAAGACAGAATCTTCAAGGACTTCGTATCCAATATGCTTCTGAACTATTTGAGCAAACAGAACGTTACTCACTAAAAAAAAACAGCAAAGTGAAATCCACTTTGCTGTCTTCGAAATAAAAAAATCTTTCATTTATTATTGAACGATAAACGTCTTAGATGTTGTTCCAACAGAAGATTCAGAAACAACGAAGTAATTTCCTTTCGACCATTCAGAAACATTCAATTCGTTTTTCAACGTTGCAATCTTTCCTTCCGCCATTAATGCTCCTGAAAAAGAATAAACAGAATAATTTCCCCCCAGTTGATTCGAAGAGAATTCAACCGTTACTCTTTCTGAAGCTGGATTTGGAAACACATTCAAGTTCTGAGATAACCCTTCGTTTTGAACTCCCGCCCAAATCAAGTTTTGAAATTTCTTAATGGTGTTCGGACCAGCGCCCGGGTAAGATGATCCATTCAATGCGATATATACAGAACCGTCATGTGGATTCACACAAATGTCGCGAAGACGTTTGTTGAAGCTTTGAAAAAAAGCATCTGAATTCGTTTGAGAACCATTCACGTCAGCCGTGGTTATCGATTGTCCGTCTGCACTCAAATGCAAAACCGTCATACGCTCATAATTATTAGGTATTCCGCCCAACACAGCCATAAGAATGCAATTGCTCCATTCTGGAATTGCAGGATGGTTGTAATATTCAATTCCGCAAACGGCACGACAAGGAGTCCATTCAATCAAAGGTTCTTTCACGTTATTCGTTGTGCAATATGCCATTTCAGCGGTTGTGTTGCAAGCACCTTGAACCGAAGGCCATCCGTAGTTTCTTCCTGGCTCAATGATGTTGAACTCATCGCTACTGTTTTGTCCGTGCTCCGAAGAATAAATAATACCAGTTGGACCTACCGCCAAACCTTGCGCATTACGATGTCCGTATGAATAAACATATGTGCTTGGATCTGGATTGTCAGCAGGAATACTACCGTCCAAATTAATTCTCAAGATTTTACCATTCAATGAATTTAAGTTCTGTGAACTAACTCCACCGTCGCCTGTATCTCCGGTTGACATTAAAATTTTCTGATCTGGAGTAATGATAAGACGAGAACCATTGTGAATTGAATTTCCACCAATTGCGTTAATCAACTGAACTTCGTTCACCAAAGCTGTTCCGTCCCAATCGAACATAGACAAACGCTCTTTTACAGCATTGCCTTGCGTGTAATTATAGACAACGTAAACTTTCGGTGTATTTAAAAAATCTGGATGAAGAGCCATACCTAACATTCCTGGCTCGCTACCGCCGCTGTATGGAATTAATGAGGTTTTATCTAAGATAGAAGTATACGTTCCTGTTGAAGGATCAATGCGCAACACCTTTCCAACGCGCGTAGTGCACCAGATAAAATCATCGGCACCCCAAACCATTTCCCAAGGAAGGCTTAAGCCCGTAACGAGGTCACTTTCTGTAAGAGTGGTGTTTCCAACTTGCCATGTTTGTGCATTCATTTGAAAGGCACAAATAAGAGAGAAGAACAATGCTATTTTTTTCATAGGCACGAATATAATTCTCTCTCAGTGAACATTACACTTAATCTTGGAAAAAAAACCGTAATGCGAGGTGTAGTCAGCAACAAGCGCAACCTAGGCCATTGAAGCACTCGTTAAAAGGGCAAGCACAAATACTTGCAAGCCTTGAAATAAATTCCACCGCCTTTTCATTGACGATAAATTTAGAGAAGGAAAACTTAAAACGAAAGGACTTTGTCCAATGTTGTTCTCAATCGATTGTTAGCCATGAAATTGACTTCCAATGCTGCATTGAAAGGAATAGGAGTATCTAAACTTGCACATCGCGCAACAGGAGCATCGAGGTATTCAAAGCACTCTTCTGTAATGCGTGAAGCCAACTCCCCGCCTATTCCTCCCGTAAGTGAATCTTCATGCAACACAACAACGCGTCCTGTTTTCTTAACCGAAGTCATTACTGTTTCGTAATCCAAAGGAGCAAGTGTGCGCAAGTCGATCAATTCAATTCCAGCATATTTCTCTTCCTTCAACACTTCCATTCCCCAGTGAACACCTAGACCGTAGGTCACCAATGTTAATTTATCTCCGGTTGAAACAATGCGTGCCTTTCCAAATGGCAACGTGTAAAATCCTTCAGAAACGTCCTCTTCAATACTTCGATAAAGCATTTTATGTTCGAAGAATAATACAGGATTCGGGTCTTCAAACGATTGACACAACAAACCTTTCGCGTCGGAAGGGAAAGCTGGATATGCAATCTTCAGTCCAGGGGTATGGAAGAACCACGCCTCGTTGCTTTGACTGTGGAACGGTCCTGCTGCAGCTCCACCGCCTGTTGGCATGCGAACCACAACGTCTGCGTTTTCGGCCCAACGGTAATGGAGCTTCGCCAAATTATTTACAATCTGATTGAATCCACAAGTCACGAAATCTGCGAATTGCATTTCCACCATGGCCTTGTGACCTTTCATGCTTAAACCCAATCCTGCGCCTACAATAGCTGACTCACACAGCGGCGTATTTCGAACACGACCTTTCCCGAATTCTTCTAAAAAACCTTCGGTTACTTTAAATACACCGCCGTATTCCGCAATGTCTTGTCCCATTAAAACCAATCGATCGTGTTTGCGCATGCTTTCACGCAAACCGTCTTGAATAGCATCTATGAATCGCATTTTCTTCTTGGTTGAAGACGCGGCAATCTCGGTGTTTGAAAACGGAGCGAACAAATCTTCAAATTCTTCTTCCTCATTTACTTCAATATCGGGTTCCGCGTAGGCCGCTTTTAAATTCGTGTTGATTTTATTTTTCAACTTTAAATTCATTTCCTCTACATCGGCTGGAGTAATTAATTGCTCTTCCAATAAAAACTGCTCATACATCGCAACGGGATCTTTCTTTGACCACTCGTCTATCATTCCGTCTGGATAATATTTCGTTCCACTCGCCTCTTCGTGTCCACGAACACGGAAAGTCATGCACTCTAAAATAATAGGTCGAGGGTTCTTGCGAATGCTCTCGGCAATTTCTTTTACCGTTGAATAAACCTCTAGAATGTTATTTCCGTCTATTTGAATGGCGTCTTCTTTCGGCATTCCATAACCTATGGCTTTATCTATAAACTGCTTGCAGCGGAACTGCTCACGACTTGGGGTAGATAATCCCCATGCGTTGTTCTCAATGCAAAATATAACAGGCAAATCCCACACAGTTGCGACATTCAATGCTTCATGGAAATCTCCTTCGCTTGCACCACCGTCGCCGCTGAATACTATTGTTGCTTTCTCAGACCCTTCCAATTTATTGGCTAATGCAATTCCGTCTGCAATGCCCAATTGTGGGCCTAAGTGAGAGATCATTCCAACAACGTGATGCTTCTTTGTTCCGAAATGAAAGGAACGATCACGTCCTTTTGTGAATCCGTCTTTCTTTCCTTGGAACTGAAGAAACAATTGTTTTAAATCTAAATTTCTAGAAGTGAAGATTCCCAGGTTTCTGTGCATGGGTAAAATAAATTCATCTTCCTGCATACCCATTCCAACACCCACTGAAATTGCTTCTTGGCCGTATGAAGAAAACCATTTCGATATCATTCCCAAACGCAATTGGCTTAGCATCTTATCCTCTATCAAACGTGGCAATTTTATTGCTTCGTACAATGCCAATAATTCTTCCTTCGAAATGTTCTTTTTATTGAATTTCATGTTACTCATATTGAGCCGCTAAAGTAATCCGAATGAGGCAACGATTAAATTTTCTTCACATTTTTTAACATTCTCTTAGGATTTAAAATTAAATTAACGCGATATTTTTGCGCAAATTTATAAATACAAATTTATTTTTATGAAACTGTTAAACGAAATTAAACAAGAGATTGCTCGTCGTGAGAAAGAACTTAATGCCCTTGTAGACGCAGCTAATATTATTGCTACACTTCAAACTGGAAGAGGGCGCAAAGTTAAAATAACTGCTAGAATAGCCTCTATTTTAGGCAAAGCTGGAAGTCCAAAATCGACTTCTGCAAAAGACGGTCGTGGTCGTCCAAAAGGTTCTAAGAACAAGCCGGGTGCTAAGAAAACCGGTCCGAAAAAAGAGACAGCTTCAGTTACACCAACTGCAACGACGGTATCCGCGGCTCCAAAAGTTTTGAAAAAGCGCGGAAGAAAGCCTGGTTCTGTAAAGGCTAAAGTTGTTAAGACTGCGAAAGCTGTGAAAGCATAATAATATTTTTTAATCATCTTTTTTGGTTGAATAGACCAACAGCATGAACACTATTGAACTTCAAGTAAGTCCTGCCCAATCGGCCGACTTCAATTATTTAGAGGAGAAAATTCAAATTAATTTGAATTTATCTCCTCTTTCATTTAAATGGCGCATCGACAAAAAATCTATAGACGCCCGGAAACGCAACGCAATTGTCCTGCTTAGAATTTCGGTCATTGCGGCGAATGAAGAATTCCCAGCTGTTCATCAACGTCAGTTTCAACATGAAATAAAAGGCTCGGCAATCATTATAGGGGCGGGTCCAGCTGGATTGTTTGCGGCACTGCGACTGCTTGAATTGGGAATTAAGCCCATTATTCTGGAGCGCGGAAAAGACGTTCGTGCACGAAGACGGGATCTCGTTGAAATTACACGAAACGGAATTGTTCACGAAGATTCCAATTATTGCTACGGGGAAGGCGGGGCAGGAACCTATAGCGACGGCAAACTATATACAAGAAGCACCAAAAAAGGAAGCGTGGTACGCATCTTAGAAACGCTGGTTCAATTCGGAGCGAATGAAAACATTTTAACTGAAAGTCATCCGCATGTGGGAACAAATAAACTTCCTCAAATTATTGCCAATATGCGAGAAAGCATTTTGGCCAATGGCGGAGAAATTCATTTCGAAGAAAGGGTGATTGATTTTAATTTGAGCAGCGATGCCATTCACGAAGTAAAAACAGCCAAGGGAAATTCCTTTCACGCCGATAGCATTTTGCTCGCGACCGGACACAGTGCCCGCGATATCTTCGAACTGCTTCATGCAAAAAACATTGCACTTGAAGCAAAGCCATTCGCCATAGGTGTTCGAATTGAACACGACCAACGAACAATTGATAAACTTCAATACAAGTGCGACGACCGTGGAGAGTTTCTTCCACCGGCGAGTTACTCCATTGTAACGCAAGTAAATGATCGCGGGGTGTATTCGTTTTGCATGTGCCCTGGTGGAATTGTTGCTCCTTGCGCTACTTCGCAGGAAGAAATTGTAACGAACGGATGGTCGCCGAGTAAACGCAATAATCCGTGGGCAAATTCAGGTATTGTGGTTGAAGTGAAGTTGAGCGATTTAGAAAATCTAAACTACACGGGTCCACTTGCGGGAATGCATCTTCAACAAGACATTGAATACAAGGCCTATGTTCTCGGCGGTAAAAACCAATTCGCACCTGCACAGCGAGCCACCGATTTCATTTACAATAAAAAAAGTACAACACTTCCAGACACTTCCTACAGTCCCGGAATAACCTCAACAAATCTTCGCGAATTATTTCCGAAATTCATTTCTGAAAGTTTAATAGGAGCGCTTCAACATTTCAATACCAAGATGCCGAATTTCGCGGGACCGAATGCGTTATTATTAGCTCCTGAAACACGAACTTCTTCCCCAGTTAGAATTCCTCGAGACAAAGAATTATTAAATCATCCCGAAGTTAAAAACCTTTTTCCCTGCGGCGAAGGTGCTGGATATGCTGGAGGAATTGTTTCCGCAGCAATAGACGGAGAGCGCTGCGCAGAGGCTATTTCAGCAGCTATCTCGAAAACGAAGAGTGAATCAGTGTAGACAATTCAGCGCCAATGAGCGACCCAATTGCTACTCCTATTCCACCCAATCGCGCCCCTACAAAAACATTCTCTTGTGCTTCCGTTACGACAGGACGTTCATCTTGCCCAACACCTAAAATACCACTCCATGCTAAATCAATTTCAACAACTGAAGTCGTATGTACTTTCTGCTGAACGAAATCCAATAAGCTAGCGATTACCTCGTCGGTGTTGCCTTGGACGTCAGTAGATTCTGTATTGGGAAACATATGGCGCATGCCACCCATTAAAATTCGCCCATCTATATTTCGAAAATAATTGTATCCCTCTTGATGATGAAACGTACCATTTAATTTTAAATCGGGAATAGGCTTTGTAACGATAACTTGATTTCGCTTGGTTTTCATTTCTAATTCTTCAAACAAATGGGCGTGAAAAGAACTTATACAAAACGCCAATCGCCTTGACTTCCAAATTCCCACTGATGTCACAACCTGCATTTCGTTTCCGTTCGCCTGAAAACTATTCACTTCCACGCCATTGAAAACTTTAACACCTGCTTTCAATGCTCGGTCAACCATAGCTCGAAGCATAGCTCCCGTATTCAACCCGCCCTCATACTTATTCGATATAACACCAACTAAATTCAATATTCCTTGAAATTCTGATTCAGTTGAAACAGAATACGGACGCAACCCTAATTTTGAATCAAAGGCATCGTTAAATTTTTCTACAAGTTTGCAACACTGAATAAAACTTTCTTTATCCTCTTCAAAAAACAATTCATGTCCGCCGTTCCAATCAAGCTTTAAAACATCTTCTGAATAATTTTCAACCAATTTTTCAATTCCTCGAAATCGTCTAACACCAAGATTCACAACTTCATCGAACGACATATCCTTCATGTCGTCCACAAATTCAGAAATACTTCCAAAGCAAGCAAATCCAGCATTTTTGGAACTTGCTCCGTCGCTCAACCAACTTCTTTCTAAAACAGCAATTTCTAATTCGAGATTTTTACTCTTCAATTCAATTGCAGTTGAAAGTCCTGCTATTCCGCCGCCGACTACAATCACATCGAAGGTTTCTAAAAACGACTGTCTTTCCCAATAACTCATATTCATAAAACAAATCTGCAAAAAAATCGCGGGCGACACAATAAAAAATAATTTACCAAAAGGCAATTATTAAAAAACAAATCTCGTTTCGAAGACAGAACCTCAAAAACTCCATCGCTATGAAAAAATTAATCGCTGTTTTATTTTGCGCTGGTTACTTCCTCACCGCACAAGCAAATTCAACCATTGTCATTGAATTTGAAAAAGACTCTGAGAAATTCAACGAAGCCACCATTCGGGCGTTATCAGTCTACGCCGATGAACTTTATTTAGCCAAAGGCATCAAGGTCACTTTACAAGAACCAACAAGAAATGCCGATGCAAAAAAGCAGTCGCTGTTTTACAAGAGAGAAAAAGAACTGAGGGAGTTTTTCAAGGAAGAACATTTAAACTTCGAGCGCATCTCATTTAATTATGAGCAAGAGGGAAAAAAGAAAGCTCCGGTAATCTCCATTGAAATCGTTCCGCATGCAGTGGTTGCCGAAATTATCCGTCCAGATAGCACCTTCACAAACAAAAACAACATTCAGATTACTTGTCAGCACAACGATCTTGAATTGGCTAGTGAGCTGTCCATTCAAAAACTCTCATCGCAAGAAGAGTTATACAATTCTAGCGTATCATCTTTCTTCGAAAATAAAATCATTATCATACGTGAGTTATTGAAGATAGACTTTCCTGAAGGAAAAATACCAAACAGGCCGGTAACAGCTTCGCTTGTGCAGAGCTCAGAATTTGCAAAAAAACAATTCATGCTTCTGCAATGGAATAACATGAATAAAGAATGGACGAAAATAGTTAGTGCTAAGAAACCTGCAAAAGGCGCTAACGGATATTACTACACTGCAGTGCTTGAAGAATCGGGGATCTATGCACTTGTAGAAAACAAGTCGGTTAGTGTGACGCCCGTATTAGCGATGGCGCCAAAGAATATTGCTCTTACGTATGTTGAAATAATTTCAAGGGAGCCTTTCATTCGCATCGAAGGAGACATTTCGACCAACCAGCGTGAGGCTAAATTCAATGCTCCTCGCGACACTGATAACTACATCATCCGCTCGGTTTGCAAAGATGCCACTGGAGCAGAATGGATAGAAGAAACAAAGGTTTCAGAGAAAAACATTCTTAGTGTTTTTAAAAGCAGAAAGAAAGTTAACGCATACTTCAAAAACAAATAATAGCCATGAAAAAGATTACCACCACCTTATTTCTGTTTGGCTTATTGCTAGCAGTAAAAGCAACAGATGCACCTGATGTTCGCTACTTGAATTTTGAAGAGTTGGCCGCCAATTTCAATACGGTCAATTCAAAAGGACAAATACTCGAGTGTCATTCTGCGTTCGACGTATTTCTTCCCGAAGGAAAATTCGCCGAGGATGGAATTGACATACTGGTGCCTGAGGCTCCCAATGTTCGCGGCGAAAAACTACTCTTCTTGAAATGGAGTTACACCGAGAAAAAATGGAATTCCATCAAAGGAAAGAAAGTCGGAACAAAGACACTCAATAAAAAAAAGTACCATTTGGTTCATGTGAATGAAACAGGGGTATACGGATTGTTTAATGACGACCGTGCTAGCGGACAAATAAAACTAATTCTTTCTCCCTCACTTCGCTTTTCTCAGATTGAATTCTCTCAAGAAAATGTTCAAGTAAACTTCGAAAAACAGCTCTATAACAAACCGCACTCAGTTGACATACCCTTCGGGTCTGTCTCTATACTCTCTGAGATTTCAATGGACGTCTTTTCTAAACGAGAAAACAAAACTACAACCTACAACTACCGTCTTGGAGAAATTCCAAGTGCCCGCAGAAAGACGAATAAAAACGACCACACGGTTGTCTTCATTACAAAAAAAGATTTAGCTAGAATCAGTCGTTCATCAACCCCTCAAACCCCAGCACCATGAAAAACACAATTTTAATTATCGGACTTTTGTTTCTTGGACTTGAAACAACGGCACAAAAAGAAATCCAACGTTGCAATTTCGAAAAAGCAAAAAAAGAGAAAAAGATCTCTTTCAGTGGAATTGTAGAACATGTTCGCAACCACGGGTACTTCCAGCTTCGAGTAAAAAACACAACAAAAGATTCATTGGCTTTACATGTTGAAACCGGTCGAGTTTTTTATACCGCTACCAATGACTACCAACCTTTCGTTGTTCTGCGATCTCGAGAAATCTATTTAGCGCCTGGCGAGGAGAAAACTACTCTCTTGAACACTGCCTGCGGAAATGCTTCGGCCATGTCGACATCCGACGGTTTTCACGATTTAGGAAAAACAGAAATGGCTAATGCCGATCTTGTTGCCGCGCTGGAAGAAGTTGAAAGGAAACGTTTAGGCAATTGCCCAGCCATTCAACAGTTGGTTTGGGCATTCACCAACGACCACAGTGTTGCGTCTATTGTAACTTATGACAGTGGGAAAATGATGACCAATGAACTTCAAGTTATTGCGGCTAAACACAAACATGTGCCTATTCCTAAGTATCAAGTAGATTATGAAGAGGCTCAAGTAAACAGCGGACTTGCCTTCTCTGGTAAACCCAACCGTGTGGAAAGTAACCTTCAGTTTATATTGGAGAACCAGGAAGATGTTCGTGTTGTTCTTCGCGATGAGCAGGGCGAAATTGTGAAATTCGTTGAGCTTATTCACGGACAGAAAGCAGGACAATTGAATCTGCCTGTTGATTTAGACGTAAGTGGATTTAGCCGCGGAAACTATTCCCTTGCAGCCGAAAGCAGCACGGGTAAGGCCTTAAGCCAAATGACTATTCAAATCTAACTCCCTTCGGGGAGTTATTTTTCTTTCAAATCATTGCATTTCGGATTATCTTTACGTGTGATTTAGGAATCTTATCTTTTTATTTATGAATGCTATTCGTGTAATCATACTTTGGGCATCCTTCCTCGGTCTTCTTGTGTCGAGTTATTCTGCAGTAGGACAAAACGAAGAGATTCGAATTAAAAGCCAAGGGGCTATCATTGACAAAGACTCTGACAAGAAGTTGGATGGCGTTCAAATTATTGTATTTAAAAATGGCGCTCAAGAAAAAGTATTTGAGGCCGGCACATCGGGTAAATTCGATTTCACCTTACCTCTTGGATATTCCTACGATTTAAAATTCTCACGCGCAAATTATGTTACCAAGATAATTCGAGTAGACACTCGAAATATTCCTGCGGAAGATCGTGCTGGTGGATTCTTAATGGAATTTGAATCTTCTCTTTTCAAATATGTCGACGGCTTCAACACAGATATTTTAAAGGAACCAATGGGGAAAGCCGCATTCAATTCTCAAACGAATTATGTGACATTCGATTTCGACTATACAGCCGAAATGAACAAGAAGATTGATGCTGAATTCAAACGATTAGCAGACTTAGCAAAGAACGGAGATAAGATTAGAAAGGATTACGAAAAGCTAATGTTGGAAGGAGATGATCGCATCGCTGCAACAAAGTTCGAAGAAGCCATGGCAAAGTATAAAGCTGCGTTGGGATTATTTCCTTCAGACAAACCAGCCAAAGACAAATATGATGAAGCGGAACGCAAATTTCGCGAGCAACAGGCGAACAAAAACAATGAAGCACGATACGCTCAATTGATCAAAGACGGTGACAGCCAGTATAAAAACCAATCTTGGGAAGCAGCAAAAGCTAAATACACCGAAGCACTTTCAATAAAACCAAATGAACCATACCCCACTGCGCAACTTGAAGAAATTCAGCGCAAATTAGATGGGTTAGATTTAGAGAAAAAATACAAAGCTCTGATCGCTCAGGCAGATGGTGAGTTCAACGAAGAGAATTATGCCGCTTGTATTCCCACCTACAAAGAAGCTTTGAAATTAAAATCAGCTGAGGTCTATCCGAAAAAACAAATAGACCTGGCTCAAGCCGCACTTGACGCTAGTGCAAATGACAAAACCAAACAAGAAGAAATAGAACGACGTTACAAAGCTCTGATCGCAGCTGCTGACGATTTTTTTTCGAAAAAACAATATCAAGAAGCGATAGATAAGTATGAAAGTGCTTCCGATGTTAAACCGGAAGAGAATTATCCAATTGTACAAATAGACAAGGCTAAGAAAGCGTTAGAAGCATCAAATAGCGCTGTGCGCAATACAACTCCCACTGAAGATCCTTTATTAAAAGAATACAAACGACTCATTGCAGAGGGAGATAAACTTTTTGAAGAAAGCACGCTCACCGATGAGCAAAAAATGACTGCTGCCAAAACAAAATATATTGCTGCGCTGAACATTAAATTTGGAGAGCGTTACCCGACCAAACAAATTGAAACACTAGATGCGGCTATTCTTGAACTGCACAGCACAGAAAGCCTAGCCGACATTGACTGGAAAGAAAAACGAATTAAGCAGGAACAGGAACTCGAGGAAATTCGTCGCCAGAAAGAAAAAGATGCCGAAGAAAGTCGACTGGCTCGTATTCGTGAAAACGAAGAAGCCGAGGCAAATCGAGTGGAAGAAGAAAACAAAAAAAGAGATCGCGCTAGAAATAGAAGGAGCGATGTAGATGCAGACGCAGAAAAAGCAGTTGATGATTTTTACCGCGACGCTCAAAAAAAAGCTGAAAAAAGGAAGATGTTAGACATCTTCCAAGACAAATCCCAAGACAGCACCAGCCAAGCGGGTTTCCGATCAAACCATCGAAGAAAAATAGAGGACGCAGGAGCTGACATTGACATTAAGCAAAATCAATTGACAGAAATCACGCGTAAATCTGAGCCTTATTTAACAGCCAATGAAACGGCAATTGATTCCACTAAAAATGATATAGATGCGCGTAAAGAAAATTACACGCGTCGCCAAAGAAGAGATATTGAAAAAGCTTCTGAATTCACAGATGAGAACATCAATCAAATTACTGAATTTTCAAAAAACGATAGAGAGCGTAAAAAGAATGAACGAGAAATTCATACTACCCATGAAGAGCGGAATAGTCAAACGTCTGAATACACCGAACGTTCAAAGCGAGGGCGCAATAAAAATAGTAATCGTATAGAAGACGAAAAAGAAGTAAATTCTAATTTAGTAGTTAAGGGGAACGAAAACCTTACCAATGAAATAGCAGACCTTAAGGCAGAGAAAGAGCACTTCGCAGAAGTAGACGCAAGCACGAAAACAGCGGGACAATCGGGAATCATTACCAATGGTAAAGAGATTGAAAAAAGCAAAACATTCCAAGAGGAAATAAATGACGACAGTCCCAACCTATTGGAAAAACAGCGCATGGAGGTAAATGCCAATGCCCATGTACTTGTAACGAAAATTATAGATGATAAAGAAAAAGCGGAAAAAACTAAAAACGATTCTTCTAAAATCCGTCCGGAATACCCTACTGGACCCAAGGACCCATCTTTGCTAAATCCAAAACCAGGCACTGAATCATTGGCCGAAGGAGTAACGGAAAAATCCTACGAGACAAGTCGTCCGAGCCAAAAGGTTATTGAACGAACGGTGAAGGTTGGAGCAAAGGTAGATACCTATCAAAAGGTAATTTCTAAAACGGGTACGTACTACTTCAAGAACGACATCAGTATTACGGAAGACCAATGGACCTTAGACACTACCGTTCGTAAGTGATGCGCATACTCATTCTCAACGGCTCCAACTTGAATTTGCTCGGCACGCGTGAGCCTTCTATCTATGGTTCAGGAAATTTAGAATCTCTCTTGAACTCATTGGTTGAAAAGTTTCCTAGCGTGACTTTTTCACATCTTCAATCCAATCACGAAGGCGTTCTCATTGATGCTATTCAGGACTCTGAAAAATATGACGCTATTGTATTCAATGCTGGTGGTTACACGCACACGAGTGTTGCTATTGCTGACGCATTAGCCGCTGTGAAACCTCGAGTAATTGAAGTGCATTTAAGTAATGTTATGGCAAGAGAAAATGAGCGACATACATCGCTCCTTGCTAAACACTGCCTTGGGACAATTTCTGGATTCGGTTTCGACTCATACGTCTTGGCCGTTGAACAACTTCTCCGCTAGGTCTATCCCCCTACTTCCGCCAATTTCACTTTAAGACCATCAAAATTTGCTGCAATGTGCAGCTGGCATCCGAGTCTACTATTTCCTTTCACAAAAAAAGCTTGATCTAACATGGCTTCTTCATCATCGTTTCTTTCACCTAAGTCATGCTCTGAAAGAATATACATGTGACAACTCGCGCACATGGCCATTCCTCCGCATGTGCCTTCGACAGGTAATTCGTATGACTTGCAAAGCTCCATCATATTCATACCCATGTCGGTAGGCGCGTCCAAAAGGTGCTCCTTATCTTCTCGATCGACAACTGTAATTTGAACTGTATTCTCCATATTTAAAATCCGTTTACACCGTTTACTGTTGTGTATTTCAACACATAATTCTTATCTGGATAAATGCGTTTGAATGCACTTTGAACCATAAGCGTGGTTTCGTGAAAACCACACAAGATCAATTTCAATTTACCTGGATAAGAATTGATATCACCTATTGCATATAGCCCTGGGACATTCGTTTGGTAATCCAACGTATTTACTTCAATGCTGTTCTTGTCAATGTTCAATCCCCACTCAGACAAAGGTCCTAACTTCGGACTTAATCCGAATAGTGGCAACCAATGATCTGTTTTCAACACCGTGTTTGTTTCATCGTTGTGTTGAAGGGTAATGTTGCGAAGAGCAGCGTCTCCGGCAACCTCAACCACTTCTGCATCTGTGTGAAGATTTATTTTTCCTGAAGCAGCCATGTCTAGTACTTTTTGTACCGAGTCTGGATGACCGCGAAAACTTTTACTTCTATGCACAAGAGTTACCTCTTTCGCGACTCCATTGGCAAGGAAAACAGCCCAGTCTAATGCAGAGTCTCCTCCTCCACTTATTATTACCGACTTATCGCGATAGAACTCTGGATCGCGAACGATGTATTCAATTCCCTTGTCTTCAAAATCTGATATGTTTGAAATAGGCGGTTTACGGGGTTCGAAGCACCCCAATCCACCGGCAATTGCTACAATTGGGGCCTTGTGTTTTGTTCCGCGCGAAGTCGTTACAATGAACATCCCGTCTTCTGTTTTTTCAAAAGACTCAGCGCGTTCTCCCAAGGTAAATCCTGGCTTGAACGGCTCGGCTTGTTTCATTAAATTCTCTATCAGTTCACCAGCCAAAATTTCGGGGAACCCAGGAATATCATAGATGGGTTTCTTCGGATAAATTTCAGTCAATTGTCCGCCTGCCTGAGGCAGAGCATCGATCAAGTGACAACGTAATTTCAGAAGTCCAGCTTCAAAAACGGTAAACAAACCACAAGGGCCTGCACCAATAATAAGGATATCAGTTTCAATCATAAGTGTGAAGTCGAGCAAAAATAATCCTTTCAACAGACATACCGCTCAATCTTATAAAAATCATTAACATTTGAAGGGGAATAATGTTTTTTAGATGATTCAAAAAGAATAAATGTTAAATTGCTTTACCTAACACCTTCAACATGAAAAAATTATTACTTGTAGTCTCTCTAATTTCTTTCTTAAATGCTAGTGCGCAGTGCGACGGTAACCGTTATTTGAATTATATTTTTAGCGATGTTCAGGTGACCTCAGATGTTCCTTACGGAGAAAACTTGAAAAACAACGGGACAAGTCAAGTCCTTTTGTGTGATGTATATGAGCCGGTTGGTGATAACGTAACCAACAGAGCCGCTGTTATTGTAGCCCACGGCGGATTTTTCCTTTCAGGATCGAAGACAGGGCCTGATGTTGTCCCTATTTGCGAGAGATTAGCTAAAATGGGGTATGTAGCCGTTTCAATGGAATACAGACTTGGAGTTACCATTACTGCGAACTTGGCTGGCCCAATGACCGAGGCTGTAATGCGCGGTGTTCAAGATGGCAAAGCAGCAGTGCGCTTTCTTCGTAAGACAGTGGCTGTAGATGGAAATCCGTACAACATTGACCCGAATGAAATTTACATCGCAGGATCTAGCGCTGGCGGATACATTGCTTTGCACATGGCTTATTTAGATGAAATGGCTGAATTACCAGCCTATGTAAATACGAGTAATCCAGGATTATCTGGTGAGTTAGAAGGTGACAGCGGAAATCCAGGATATCCTTCAGATGTAAAAGCTATTGTGAATATTTGCGGAGCAATTGGCGACACGGCGTGGATCCACGCTGGCGACGAACCTGCTTTGTTGTTTCATGGAACGAATGACCAAACAGTGCCTTATGGATCCGCTATGCAATTTGCATTTGGCGTAGCCCCTGTTGTTGAAGTCGATGGAAGTTCGAGTATCAATGAAAAAATGAATCAAATTGGATTAGAACATTGCTTCGAAATTTATGAAGGACAAAATCACGTTCCGCATAGCACCAATGCCGCAATCTTGGATACAACCATGAGTATTATGTCGAATTTCCTAACACATCATATTTGCTCTATTCCGCTTGATTGCAGTTACCGCACAATAACGGTTGGAACGGAAGAGTTAAGTGCTCAAGAAGAAGACCTTTTGGTATATCCCAATCCGGCTTCATCAAATGTATTTATCTCAAGCAACGATTTGAAGCAAATTGAAGTCTATAACGTGACTGGCGAAATGGAAAAAACTGAATTCAATACAAACCGCATGGAAGTCTCAAACCTTCCGAACGGATTATATGTATTCCGACTAACCACGTCGAAAGGAAAAACGAACAAAACTGTACTTATTCAACACTAAAATGAAACGCTATTTCAGACTCTCCTATTTACTTCTTGCCTTGCTCGGAACGGCAACTGTCGTGACTACACAGACCTCTTGTTCTAGTTCACAGAAGGGGTATAATTATTCTTCCCATAATAAGCAGAATAAAAAGAATCAACGCTTTGTGAACTCACGCGTAAAGAAAACGAAAGGTGATCACACTAAGGTGAAATGCAAAACGCACTAAGATAAAAAGCCCCTCGGGGCTTTTTTTTTATGCGTCTAGTTCGCTAGTGAAGTGGAAACTTAACTCCGGATAGTTCTGCTTTTCCATGTCGAGCATAAACTGACTCGGTGCCAAGAAAACATCTCGATCTTCCTTGTCTTTCACAATGTTGTTTCCCTTAATGCGCAAAAACTCTGAAAGCTTGGCCGGATCTGTTGTTGTTATCCAACAAGCTTTGTAGTACGATTTTGGTTCGAAAATACATTTCGCTCCGTATTCGTTTTCCAAACGGTATTTAATTACTTCAAATTGAAGTTCACCCACAGTTCCAACAATCTTACGTGAGCCTGGCTCTTGGAAGAATACTTGAGCAACGCCTTCTTCGGTAAGCTGACGAATTCCTTTATCCAGTTGCTTCGTCTTCATTGGATCGCGATTCACCAACTCTTTAAAGATTTCTGGAGAGAAACTAGGAATACCCTTAAACATCATGTTCTCACCTTCCGTAAGCGTATCGCCTATCTTGAAATTTCCCGTGTCATACAATCCTACTACATCGCCCGGATAAGCCTCGTCAATGGTTGACTTGGCCTGAGCCATAAACGTAACCGGATTCGGATATTTAAATTCTTTCGCTAAACGAACATGCTTGTAGAATTTATTTCGCTCAAACTTTCCACTGCACACACGTAAGAAAGCTATGCGATCGCGGTGACGCGGATCTATGTTGGCGTGTATCTTGAACACGAATCCACTGAACTTCGCTTCGGTTGGATCTACTTCTCTCGTCTCTGTTTCGCGTGAACGAGGGGTTGGAGCAATCTCAATAAATTTCTCTAACAACTCACGCACACCAAAATTATTCATGGCCGAACCAAAAAACACAGGTGCTAACTTTCCTGCTTTGTATGCCTCCACATCGAATGGATCGTA
>JBILTF010000038.1:0-20235 GCA_044371675.1 Flavobacteriales bacterium | reverse complement strand
TAACAGCCGAAAACAGAACCTTTGAAATAAACAAAGGGGTCGTCGTTATTCTTGTTCAACGTTAACGAAAGATGAAGATTTCGAAGTGGTGTTCAAAATTGAGCAAACTTTCTTATTTTCGTTGCCCATAAATAAACAATCAAAAAGATAAGAAAATGAATTACTACTTTAAGGCCTTCAGAAACTATTTTAACTTTTCAGGAAGAGCAAGAAGAGGAGAGTATTGGTCCTTCTTCGTATTTAACGCGCTAATCTCTTTTGCCATTACATTTATTTCAATGTTAATGGGGTTGCCGATTTTAGGCTCTATTTACTCATTATTGGTGCTTGTGCCTGGAATAGCTGTTTCGGTAAGACGAGCGCATGATGTGGGTGTTAGTGGGTGGATGATGCTGATTCCGTTTTATAATATTTATCTAGCATTTACTAAGGGGGAGCAAAAAGAAAATAAATACGGGCCGATTTGTGAACCTTCAGGAGTTACACCTGGCTCGTTAATACCTTGGCTCGTAATTCCTGTGGCTCTTATAGTGAGTACAATATTATTCACATATGTTTTGGGTGACCCTGCGAATTTCGAAGGTGGCGATCCAATCAAAGGCCATCCGCTTAATGTTTTGGGCACAATTCACAAAGGTGGTTTCATTGTTCCATTACTTATAGCTGTTAACTTAATTGTGTGGATTTTCTTCATAGAGCGTTTCATTAGTATATCCTTGGCTCAAGGAAAAGGTAGTGTTGCTGGTTTAGTTCAAAGCGTAAAAATGTTTTTAGCAAAAGGAGAACTTGATAACGCCATTTCTGTTTGCGACAAGCAGAGGGGTTCTGTTGCCGCAGTTTTGCGTGCCGGTTTATTGAAGTACAAAGCAATGTCAGAAGACACAACATTAGATAAAGAAGCGAAAGTAACGGCTATTAAGCAAGAGCTAGAAGAAGCTACGGCGTTAGAATTGCCGATGTTGTCGAAGAACTTGGTTATATTATCTACTTGTGGATCTTTAGGGGTACTTGTAGGTCTTTTAGGAACTGTAAAAGGTATGATTTCTTCGTTCGAAGCCATGGCAACTGCTGGTGCTCCTGATGCAACCGCACTTTCATTGGGTATCTCTGAAGCCTTGATTAATACCTTCTTGGGTATCATGGCATCTGCCTTTGCGATTATCCTTTACAACTTCTTCAATACACGTATTGACAGCATGACATTCGCAATGGACGAGGCTAACTTCACAGTTACGCAAACATTTGCTTCGAAGCACTAATTCAAGTTTTTACTTAATAATAAAAATTTAAAAATATGCCGAAAATCAAGATGCCCAAAAGCGCTCCTAGCTTGGATATGACGCCTATGGTTGACCTTGGTTTCTTGTTGGTAACGTTCTTTATTCTCACTGCGAAATTCCGCCCGAACGAACCTGTAATCGTTGACGTTCCGAGTGCAACTTCTGAATTGTTGTTGCCAGAGAAAGTCATGCAGATTACGGTTGACGACAAGGGAAGAGTTTTCTTCGACCTTGCCGGAAAGGACATTCGCCGAGAAATGCTTTCACGAATGGTTCAGAGACATCCGGAATTAAAACTTACCGAAGACGAAGCGCGTAAATTCGCTTTACTAGGTATGTGCGGAATGCCGTTGAACAACCTAAGTCAATACTTAAGTGCCGACGAAAAGACAAGAGCAGCATTTGACGAGCAAACCAAAGGCATCCCTACCGATTCCATCAATGGTGAATTGGGAGATTGGATACAGAGTGGTTACGAAGCCTTTATGGACGATGCCGCTAAACATGGTTTAGAGCCGAAAGACATCAAAGGTGATAAAGCGTTGCGTTATGCCATTAAAGCTGACGGAACCACGGAATACGAAAAGGTAGAGCAAGTTATTGACGTGTTCCGCGAAAAGAGCATTTTCCAATTTAATATGGTGACTACTTTGGAATCTGGTTCCAAATAATGCAACCGCATAGAACAAACATGTTATGGCAGAAATAATAGAAGGTGGTGGTGGCCACGAAAAAGGCGGAAAAAAGAGACCCAAAAAGAACCCGGTTCGCATGGATATGACGCCCATGGTTGACTTGGCGTTCCTTCTTTTAACCTTCTTCATTCTGGCAACCTCACTTAGCAAACCAAAAACACTGGAAATTGTCTATCCGAAAGAGGTAGAAAATCCAGAAGATCAAACGAAACTTGACGACGATTTAGCAACAACCATTATTGTGGGTGAAACCGATGATGAAATTTTCTACTACCATGGAAAATTTAGAAAGGATACCACGAAATTGGAAAAATCTGATTTTTCTAAAGATGGTCTGCGTGTAATGCTGCTCGAAAGAAACAAACGAGTAGTAGAACAAGTAAACAGTTTGAAAGATCAACAAAGAGCTGAGTTACAGAAAAGCAATTCACATGACGAAGATGAAAAAATAAATGCTCGATTCAAGGATCTTATTGCAGATGCCTCTAACGATTCTTTAGCTCCCTTCGTTATCGTAAAAACATTATCTACTACAAAGTGGAAGAATGTTGTGAACGCAATTGACGAGCTAAACATTACTAACGTGAAGAAGCGTGCTATTATGGATATGGAAAAACGAGAGGCTTTGCTTTTCTTAAATCCAGAAAAAGTAGCAGAATTAAAATTGAAATGAACGATTGATGTGTAGTCCTGTACCGCACATTATAAAAGCAAACCATTATGTCAGCATTAACTGATTTTCTAGGCAACCACACCGACGTGGCTGCTTTGGCTACAGCAGCAGTTGTGGTTGCGATTCTAGGTTTTGAATCGGGTTGGAATAGCATTTTGGCATCGGATCGTAACGAGCAGGTATTTGAAAATCAAAACAAAGGCTACGGTGCTTACAACATACGCTCGAAATATGTTGGAGTATTGGCTATCGCGGCTCTTTCGGGGATTTTCTTGCTATCTGCGGCTCTAATTGTTCCAGTCATTTTAGCCAAAGGCGAAAAGAAGGAGAAAGATGTGAAGGTGGAAATGAACGCAGAAATGATTGCGCCGCCACCAACGGATCCAAATGAGCCGCCACCACCACCACCACCACCACCACCACCACCACCACCACCAACGGTTCGTCAAATTCAATTTACATCGATAGTTATCGAAGAGAACGTAGAGACTCCTCCACCATCTCAAGATAAATTGAAAGATGAAAAAATTGCAGACGAAACCACCGAAGGTGATGACGGCCCAATGGGCCCATCAGATGCAATAGCGGTTTATACTCCAGTCGACACCAAAAACGACAGAGATGCTCCGTTGCAATTCGTGCAGGAGATGCCGGCTTACCCGGGTGGGGAGAAGGCGTTGTATGAGTTTTTGTATAACAACATTGCATACCCAGAGCAAGAAAAGTCTCAGAACATTGAAGGAACCGTTTTCGTAAACTTCGTTGTTGAGAAAGACGGAACACCTACCAACTTCACGGTAACACGTGGTGTAGAAGGTGGTAAAGGATTGGACAGAGAGGCATTGGGAGCTTGTAAGAAATTAGGCAAGTTTAACCCTGGAAAACAAAACGGGGTTTCTCAACGTGTATTCTTGACCATTCCGATTAAATTTACTCTTGCAGATAATTAATCGACAAATACTTATTGAAAAGGGTTGGCTTAGGTCAACCCTTTTTTATTTTTGAATAAGAATGTTCCCCTTTCACATAGATAGCAACGAAGCGGGCTTAGATGAAGCCGGAAGAGGCTGCCTTGCAGGCCCAGTGGTTGCTGCTGCAGTTATACTTCCGGAAGGATTTTCACATCCTTGGTTGAACGATTCGAAGCAAATGAGCAAGAAGCATCGCGATGAACTTCGTGTTATCATTGAGGAAGTTGCGGTAGCATGGAACGTCCAGTTTGTTTCACCTCAGGAAATAGATCAGCTGAATATTCTTCGTGCTTCCATAACGGCAATGCAGCGAGCGACAATGAAATTGAGGATTAAACCCTCACATCTTTTAGTCGATGGAAATCGGTTTTATGCGATGGACGGATATACACATACCTGCATGATTAAAGGTGATGCGCGCTTTATGAATATTGCCGCAGCTTCGGTTTTAGCAAAAACACACCGCGATGAATTCATGTTGAATCTGCACGAAAAACACCCGCATTATAAGTGGGATCGCAACATGGGATACCCTACAAAGGCCCATCGCGCAGCCATTTCAGAATTCGGGTCGTGTGAACATCATCGCATGACCTTCGCTCTTTTACCAAGGTCGTTGCAGATAGAAGCGCTTTGATGCCTATTTTCGCACTATGCAGTTAAGAGCTGAAAACATTCAAAAGATCTATGGAAAGCGCACAGTTGTAAAAGATGTGTCGTTTCACGTTGAGCAAGGCGAAATTGTTGGATTACTCGGCCCGAATGGAGCGGGTAAAACGACTAGCTTCTACATGGTAACGGGACTTATTCAGCCTAATCATGGAAAGGTTTTATTAGACGAAGCTGAGATTACGAATATGCCGATGTTTCAACGAGCGAAAATGGGTGTGGGCTATTTGCCACAAGAGGCTTCTATATTTCGCTCGTTATCCGTTGAAGACAACATTAAAGCTGTGCTAGAATTGACAGGGCTTTCAAAGAAAGAACAAACGGAAAAACTAGATGCGCTATTGGAAGAATTTGGTCTTACCGAAAGAAGAAAATACATTGGTCACCACCTAAGTGGTGGTGAAAGAAGACGGACTGAAATTGCTCGTGCATTGGCAACGGACCCTAAATTTATTTTGTTAGACGAACCCTTTGCAGGCGTTGATCCCATTGCCGTTGAAGACATTCAGCGAATCGTTTCGAAACTGAAAGAGCGCAACATTGGAATTCTCATTACCGACCACAATGTGCAAGAAACACTAACCATTACGGATCGCGCTTATCTCTTGTACGACGGAAATATTTTGAAGTCGGGAAGTGCAGAAGAATTGGCTTCCGACGAGCAAGTGCGTCGTGTTTATTTGGGCCAAAACTTTGTCTTAAGAGCCCGAAAAGAATAAGCCCCCGAGAATCTCGAGGGCTTTATTGTTTTATTTGGAAGAATTACTTCGCGCTGTTGTAGCGCGCTTCAACCACTTCCCAATTGATAACATTGAAAAAAGCTTGAATGTAATCAGGACGTCTGTTCTGATAGTTCAGGTAATACGCGTGTTCCCAAACGTCTAAACCTAAAATTGGAAATCCAGAACAACCAACTCCTGGCATCAATGGATTGTCTTGGTTTGGTGTAGAGCAAACTTCAAGTTTTCCATCTTTCACACACAACCAAGCCCAACCTGAACCGAAGCGAGTCATTGCCGCCTTCACGAACAATTCTTTGAACGAGTCGAATGATCCGAAAGCCTCGTTAATTGCGGTTTCCATAGTAGAAGTAACCTTTCCACCGGTTGGCGAAAGCAATTCCCAAAATAGGTTGTGATTGTAAAATCCACCACCGTTGTTTCTAACCGCAGGGGTGTCGAAACCTTTCACCATAACTTCTTCGATAGAAAGATTTTCTAAATCGGTTCCAGCGATAGCGTTATTTAAGTTTGTTGTGTATGCAGCATGGTGCTTGCTGTGATGTATTTCCATTGTGCGAGCATCGATATTTGGTTCAAGCGCATCGTACGAATAAGGTAAATTTGGTAGTTCGAATGACATAGTTATTTTTTTGCGAAATTAACTCAAAATAAACGCCACAAAAAAATTCTTGTCAATTCGTTAATATGCTTGATGCACGCTTATCTTTGTAACTCTATCGAAGCGTTTTCAATTAACCTATTTTAAAGAAGGAAAAGCATGGGACTGTTTAGTTTCCTAACACAAGAAATTGCCATTGACTTAGGCACGGCAAACACAATCATTATCATGAACGATAAGGTTGTTGTAGATGAACCATCTATCATTGCTCGCGACCGAGTTTCTGGCAGAACTGTTGCTGTTGGTCGATTAGCGCAACAGATGCATGGTAAAACGCACGAGAATATTAAGACAATTCGTCCATTGAAAGACGGTGTAATTGCCGATTTTCATGCTGCTGAAGACATGATCAAAGGGTTAATCAAAATGATTAACAAAGGCGGAAAAATGTTTCAACCTTCTTTGAGAATGGTAATATGTATTCCATCTGGAATTACTGAAGTTGAAAAACGCGCGGTTAAGGATTCTGCAGAACACGCAGGTGCGAAAGAAGTTTATTTAATTCACGAGCCAATGGCCGCTGCAATTGGTATTGGTGTTGACGTTGAAGAGCCGATGGGAAATATGATTATTGACATCGGAGGTGGTACATCTGAAATTGCAGTTATTGCTTTGGGCGGAATTGTAACAGACAAAAATATACGTGTAGCTGGAGATGAACTTACACAAGACATCGAAGATTACATGCGTCGTCATCACAACATTTTAATTGGAGAGCGAACAGCAGAACAAATTAAAATTGAGGTTGGTGCTGCAATTGACGACCTAGAGGTTCCGCCAGCTGATTACAGCGTTCGCGGACGTGACTTGGTTACAGGTATTCCAAAAGAAATTATGGTTTCCTACAAAGAGATTGCTCATGCTTTAAACAAATCAATTTCTAAAATTGAAGAAGCAATCATGAGTTGTTTGGAAAATACACCGCCGGAATTATCAGCAGATATTTTCAAGACCGGTATTTATTTAGCCGGTGGTGGGGCACTGCTCCGTGGATTAGATGTGCGTATCAATCGCAAAACGAAATTGCCTGTTCATGTTGCCGACGATCCGTTACGTGCAGTAGCAAGAGGTACAGGAATTGCGTTGAAAAACATCAATCGCTTCCAATTCTTAATGCGCGAGTAATTCGTTAACACGAAAGCAGAATGGGTAATCTTTTAGCATTGTTGCAACGATTTCACGTGCTTTTGTTGTTCTTGGTGCTTCAGGTTTTTTCAATGATTGTTTTATTTTCCGAAAACAATTTTCACAGAAAAGAATTCATTCGTCACAGTTCTGACTTTGCCGGATATATTTACGCAAAACGCGATGAGTTCACGAGTTATTTAAGGCTAGCAGAAATTAACGATCAATTGGCTATTGAGAACGCGGCATTGCGAAGCCTTCTTCCGGAAAATTATATTACTTCAGATACGGCAACTTTTAATGCGCAAGGCGTTCGCCAGCACTACACATACACCCCCGCGAAGGTCGTTAACGCTACGGTAAGCAGAAAGCGAAACTACTTAACCCTGAATAAGGGATACGCTGAAGGGATAGGCATTGAAATGGGAGTTATTGCAAACGGAAGTATTGTTGGAATTGTGAGTAGTGTCAGTGAAAATTATTCGATTGTTATGCCTGTCCTTCACACGAAATTTCAAGGTTCTGTGAAGATGAAAGGAACAGGAGAGTTTGGAATTTTGGAATGGCTCGGTGGGGATCCACTTTTTGCGTTTGTAAAAGAAATTCCAAAACACGTTTATGTAAATGTTGGTGACACCGTAGTGACAACGGGCTTTTCAAGCCATTTTCCTGAAGGAATGTTAATTGGAAGTGTTGAAACATTGGAAGATAAGCCCGAAGAAAACTTCCATCGAATAAAAGTGAAGTTGGCAACGGATTACCGCAAGGTGGCGTGGGTGCAGGTGGTAAAGAATCTTCAGAAGATGGAGATTGACTCTCTTCAACAACAACAAATTACTGCAGACGGAGGAGAAGAATGATGAACTATTTGCGCATATTTTTATTCGTACTCGTGCAAGCCTTGGTGGTTAGTCGAATTCAATTGTTTGACGGATTGGTTCTTCCGTTTATTTACATATTTAGTTTGTTAATGTTTCCATTCGACACACCGCGTTGGCTGTTGTTGTTGATAGGATTTTTTACTGGAATACTGATGGATTTATTTACAGGACCTCCAGGGCTTCACACGTCCGCTTGCCTGCTCCTTGCATTCTTGCAGCCCTTGGTTCAAAACATGTTGGCGCCAAGAGAAGGGTACGATTCAAGCCTGAAGCCAACCATACAAAAAATGGGATTGGCTTGGTACACGACCTATGCGGGAATTCTAACACTGGTGCATCATTCATGGCTTATCTTTTTTGAATTTTTGCGTTGGGACAAATTTTTCTTTCAGTTGTTTCATATTTTGTTAAGTTCTATTGCAACTTTATTGCTTATGATTTTGGCGCAACTCTTAATTTCGCCAGATAAGAAAAGCAGCTAATTACTTTGAACAACGACAATCGCCGGTATACCTTCTTGTTTATTGTTGGAACCATCTGTGTAATATACATAGTGCGTCTTTTTGCGCTCCAGGTTGCCACAAGCGAATGGAAGAATAAAGGGTCGCGATTAACGGAGAGAGAAGTTGTTGTTTATCCATCACGAGGAAATATCTTCGATCGTAACGGAAAAGTTTTGGTAACGAATCAAACCGTTTACGACTTAATGGTTTTGCCGAAAGAAGTTTTGCCTTTCGACACTCTTGAATTCTGTAAGTTGGTGAATCTACCTTATGACGAGCTGAAGGAAATCTTAAAAAAGTCAACCACCTATCCGAACGTTAAGTACAAACCTTCTCCGGTTATTAAACAAATGCTTCCTGAGGAGTATGCGCTTTTTGCAGAGCGACTGTATAAATTTCCGGGCTTCTTTGTTCAAGCGAGAACGTTGCGTACTTATCCGGAAAGCCTTGGATCACTGTTATTGGGCGATGTCGGAGAGGTGAATAAAGACATTTTGGAGAAGCATCCGGATTATCGCAAAGGCGATTATATAGGATTGAATGGAATAGAAAAGTCTTACGAGAAAGAACTTCGTGGAAAACGCGGAATTAAATATGTTTATCGCGATAATCTCGGAGTTGAACACAGCGTTGCGAACGGTCAGCTCGACAGTGCTGCTCAAGAGGGTGTGGATTTGTATGCAACCATTGATGCGGAGTTGCAGAAATATGGTGAGCAGTTAATGCAGAACAAGCGAGGTTGTATTGTGGCCATTGAACCTTCAACAGGAGAAATTTTAGCGCTAGTTTCGGCTCCAACCTTTGATCCTAATTTGTTGGTTGGAAGAGCTCGCGGACAAAACTTCTCGGCCTTAGCTAAGGACCCGCTGAAGCCGCTTTTCAATCGCGCCACACAAGCACAATATAGACCAGGATCTATTTTCAAATTAGCGCAATCGCTCACGGCGTTACAGCTGGGATCCATAACAAAGGACACACGTATTGCGTGTAATAGAGGGCTTATTGGTTGTCACGGCGCGCACAGCATGGACGATTTGGAAATGGCTATTGTTCACTCTTGCAATCCCTATTTTAGAGGTGTATTGCAACGTGTGGTTGAAGCGAATAGAGATCCTAACAGTCGCGCGAAAGATGCGGCTATTGGCCTTTCAATTTGGAACGAACAAATTCGAAAGCTTGGATTCGGATCTAATCTAGGAAGTGATCTTCCGGGAATGAAAAAAGGGAATGTTCCAAGCGCAGAATATTACAACAAGAAATACGGTGTAGAGGCTTGGAATTTCTCAACCATTTATTCCATTGCAATTGGCGAAGGTGAGATGTTGATTAACCCTGTTCAAATGTGCAATCTTGTCTGCATCATTGCAAATCGAGGGTTCTATGTTCCCCCGCATACCGTAAGACAAATTGGAAGAGACGGATCTGCGCGTCCGGAATATGTTACGCGAGTAGATGTTGGCGTAAAACCAGAATATTTTGAAACCGTGGTAAACGCCATGGAAAAAGTAGTTGGTCCCGGTGGTACGGCCAATAGCATTAAGCTTTCTGATATTGTTATTTGTGGGAAAACAGGAACGGTTCAGAACGAACCCCGCGAAGACCACAGTGTGTTCGTTTGCTTTGCTCCGAAAGAGAATCCGAAAATTGCGTTAGCTGTTTATGTTGAATATGCAGGATTTGGAGGAACGTGGGCGGCCCCAATATCAAGTTTAATGATTGAGAAATATTTGAAGGGAGGAACCACGAACAAGGGAAGAGAAGAATTAATCATGAACGCGAAAATTCTGAACTAATGGCAGCGTCAGGCAAACAGAACTTACAACTCGATTGGGGCACTATTGCGCTCTACGGGGCGTTGGTTTTGTTCGGATGGCTTTCTATTTATAGCGCTGCGTTTAATCCGGTATTGCCAAGTCCGTTTACGTTTTCCGAAGAGTACGGAAAACAGTTGGTGTGGATAGGCGCTTGTGTTTTTTTAATTGTAGTCATTCTTTATTTAGATGCAGAGGTATTCAATAAACTAGCCGTTTACATATACTTCTTTTTTGTGCTTTTGCTCATGCTTGTATTGGTTATTGGAAAGGAAGTGAATGGCGCGAAGGCGTGGTTTGGTATTGGGGATTTTGGAATTCAGCCGAGTGAGTTTTCTAAGATTGGCGTCGGGCTATTTCTGTCCAAATTTATTTCCAGTTCAGGAATGCAATTGAAAAATTTGCGAATGCGTATTCAGGCGTTCGCAATTATTGGGTTGCCGGCAGTTTTGATTTTACTTCAGCCCGATGTGGGTTCATTGTTAACGTTCCTTGCATTCATCTTGGTAATGTATCGCGAAGGAATGTCGGGCAATGTGCTTATTGCTGGATTTGCGAGCGTGGTTATTGGAACGCTTAGTATTGTTATTGGTGCGGGCAGAACGACTTACCCTTATTTCGGAGAGTTGAGTTCTATTTGGACTTTTATTATTTCCCTCTTCGGGTTATCAATTCTTGCTTTGATTTTCGTTCGAAATTTTGTTGTCCCACGTTCAAGAAAAGTGCTTTATTCTGTGGTTGTCATTTCTATGGTGCTAGCTTCGAGTCTTGCCTTTTCAATAAATTACATCGTAGACAACGTGCTTGAAAAGCACCACAAAGAGCGTATTTATGTGATGCTTTCACTGCCGGTTGAACGTCAAGACGCAACTTACAACTCTGAGATGGCGAAAATTACCGTGGGTTCCGGTGGGTTTATTGGAAGAGGGTTTCACCAAGGACCAATGACCCAGAATAATTACGTGCCTGAACAATGGACCGACTTTATTTTTAGTGCAGTCGCAGAAGAATGGGGGTTCCTTGGAAGTGTAACTGTAATTCTAATGTTCTTCACCCTTATATACCGATTGGTGGTATTGGCAGAACGGCAACGTTCTCAGTTTTCAAGGGTTTACGGCTATTGCGTAGCAGCTATCATATTCATGCACCTACTCATTAATATTGGAATGGTACTCGGGTTAGCGCCTATTATTGGTATTCCCCTGCCTTTCTTTAGTTACGGTGGATCTTCGCTTATGGCGTTTACGATTCTCCTGTTCATCATGATTCGTTTGGACGCGGAGCGATTGAGTGTATTTAGATAACCGTGTTTTTTGAGATTCCCACTTTTCCATAAGGGTTTTCTTCATTTAGATCTTTAGCAAACAGATGTCGCCGGAGGTAAAGTGAACAACAAAGGGAAGCGGGGTGTCATGTGTTCAGATGGACTTTACGATCAAATAGGTGAAGATTCGAACAAGCGTCTGCGGATGAGCGGACTTATTCAATGGATTGAAAGCGGACAGGTTTTCTTGGACAATAAATGTGGCGTCGATGATTTGTTTGCGACCTGGAAAGGAGCGCAAGATCAAACCGACGATGCTACATGGGTGAGCTTTCAGCTATGATATTAATTAACCTTTTCGAATCTCCCAGCGAATTTTCCATTAATCTTCACGAAGTAAATTCCTGCAGAAAAATCTTTTACAGTCAAACGAGCTGATGTAGTATTTGGATTTTCAACAAGAATTGTTCTTCCCGTTATATCTAGAATTTCCATTCGAGTAATTGCGCTGCTGTATTCAATAGTTAGATAAATTGAAGCAGGATTCGGATACATACCGAACGTTTGTTCGGTTTCAGAAATGGATACAGTGCAATTGTTTGTATTTCTTGGGGTAGCACTTGTGTTAATGATGAAATCTCCAACAGCGTCTTCACATCTTCCCCAAGCTTCATCTGGGTTTTGGCTCGGAACAGTTGTCGTCTGGAAGACATTTCCTAATGTATCAGACAGACTTAAAAACTCTCCACTTGAAGACAAGTTGAAGTTTGTGTGTGGATCTAAATAAACATTGTCGTTATCATCTGACCAGATTAACAGATGTTGTCCAGGTAGGATGAACACCGAACCTGGGAATTTCCATTTCGTTGGAACAGCCGCGTCATCGCTTATACAAATAGTGTTCAATCCAAGCGGAACGGAAGCTGTATTTAAGACTTCAATGTAATCTTTGAATTTTCCTTGTTCATTGCTAATGACACTCGAATTGCTTGCAACAACTTCATTCAACACAATATCATTGGTGGTTGCCATTTGAATGAGCGCATCAATTTCATAGAATTCATGTTCTGCTCTTTCCGGAGAGAACATTCCCGCCGTTGAGTTATCTGCGTATATGTAATATTGAACGCGAAGGGTGTTTAACGGAATAGACACACCGTAAACCCCGTCATTGGCGCCTCCATCGTTATGCGCTCCGTCGTCGAACATAAGAGTTCTTGTAAAGATGTCCGATTTTTTATAACGGCAGCCAAGGTATACTTCAGAGGCATTCGATACTGTCGCGTTAATGGAAACTGTTTCGAGGTAATAGGGCGAACTGTTTGAAGGAACAACGTTGGTGATGGCTGGAGGAACAGCAGTGAATGCCGAAGTGCCTTCTAAATAAGTTGCGCGTGAATCCATCAATTCATAAACACCTGCTGTTCCTGCTCCTGGAGGGCCACCACCACCGGTAATGGTTGTTGTAAGGTTGTTTAAATAATTTTGATAGCTGTAGAGGTAATTTGGATCCGTGCTAACAGCATTGTCTGCAGCGGCATGCATGGCATCGATGTACACTTTATAATCTGCGTTAACGAAATTTTCGCGGTTAATGGTTCGAAGATGCGCCGTATACATTCTTTTGTAAACGGGATTCGCAAGTAGCTTATTAATGAGCGGCCATCCCGAATCGTTAATGTGAATGTAAGGATCCATCTGCTGCATTCCTGTAAGGCTTAAGTTACCCCCACCGCTAGGTCCCCCGCCGCCTGTATTTGTTCCGAGCATGGTGTAACTTCCATAGGACATGTTTACATCCCACACCGTTGGAATCCAGCGGTGCTGGTGATTTCGATATAAATAATAATTCTGGCGGAAACTTCCAGAGTAACTGTCTAAATTCACCAGCACATCGTTGTATGCCAGCATCCAAAGCGCACGATCGACATCGAGTACATTCGTAATATCTGCCGAGAAATTATTCAACGTGTCAACGAAGTCTTGCAGCTTGTTCCATCCGAAATCAGATTGAACCTCATACTGCGTTAGATATCCTGTAGAATCTGCTGTAGAATACAGCAATCCACTACCTCCTCCAGTTTGAACATTCTGAGGATTACACTTCACAAACGTACCGTAGGAGGTGTAGTAATGATCAAAATTGAATCGATTACCAATGTCTTGCGCATTGGTATAAATACCATGGTAATTGCCGTTTACGTATACTTTAGCAAGGTTCGCTTTTGGACCGTCCATGTACTGACGCAAAATTTTATAAGACGAAATTTCGCGCAACATACTCGGGTCTGAAAATCCGTTATTCAGTTTTAAGTCTTCGTACCCCTGATATTCTTGGTCAAGAGTATAATCGAGTTTAATGTGGAATGGATTCTTCGCGCGTGTGGCATTGTAGGAACTGTTCCCTTTGTATTTCACACCTACTTGAAGAAAGGCTTGACCATTAATCACAACACTATCGGCAACCGTATACGTCTCATTCGCAACAGCAGCATCGAGTATCGCATCCCACCCAGCGGTTGGAAAATAGATACGAATATCTTCAATAACATAAGGATCGTAAAAGTTGGTTTGTGCTGCAACGGTGAGGCTTGCGAATAGAAATAAGGACAGGATATAATTTTTCATAGTATGTTATGCTGAAGTTAAGATATGCGATTTATGAAAAGCTTTAATATGATTTTCAACAGGCACCTTAATTCCTCATTTAACCGATTACTTTTGAAGCATGAAGCAGTATCACGATTTGTTACAACACCTTTTAGACAATGGTGTGAAAAAAGAAGATCGCACGGGAACCGGGACTTACAGTGTTTTCGGACATCAAATGCGATTTAATTTGGCGGAAGGATTTCCGCTAATGACAACGAAGAAGCTTCACACACGAAGTATTTTCATTGAGCTTTTATGGTTTCTAAAAGGTGACACCAACATTTCATATTTAAAAGAAAACGGCGTTTCTATTTGGGACGAATGGGCCGATGAAAATGGAAATCTTGGTCCTGTATACGGCTACCAGTGGCGCTCATGGCCGAATCCAGACGGAAGCTCAACCGATCAGATTGTGAATTTGGTGAATGCATTGAAAAACAATCCGAACAGTCGCAGACACATTGTTTCTGCATGGAACCCTTCGTTCATTGAGGACATGGCTCTTCCGCCCTGCCACTGTTTGTTTCAATTTTATGTGGCTGAAGGAAAATTGAGTTGTCAATTGTACCAAAGAAGTTGCGATACATTTTTAGGTGTTCCTTTCAACATAGCATCATACGCTTTGTTGGTTCACATGATTGCGCAAGTGTGCGATTTGGAAGTTGGAGATTTTGTTTGGACTGGTGGAGATGTGCATTTGTATTCCAACCACGTAGATCAAGCGAAACTGCAATTGACCCGCGAACACCGCACACTTCCAACCTTGAAATTAAATCCGAATGTGAAAGATCTTTTTGCATTCACCATGGACGATATTTCAATTGAAAACTACGATCCGCATCCACATATTAAAGCAGCAGTTGCTATCTAATGGAAATTTCAGTAATCGCCGCCATGGGCGTGAATCGGGAGATTGGTAAAGACAACGATTTAATGTGGCACCTTCCGAATGATATGAAGTTCTTCAAGGATACCACGAAGGGACATCACATCATCATGGGAAGGAAGAACTACGAAAGTATTCCACTCGCATTTCGTCCGTTTAAAAACCGCGTGAATATTGTTTTATCGCGCGACAAAAATTATGACGCTCCCGGTTGTGTGGTTTTCGACGAACTGAGTCGGGCATTGGGTTTTTCGCGCGAGGGTGGAGAAACGGAAGTATTCATTATCGGCGGGGAGCAAATCTACGCTTGGGCGCTTCGTGAGGGCTATGTACAGCATATTTATTTGACGCATATTGAAGGTGAATTCCCGGGAGCACATGCGCATTTCCCGGAGTTCGATGCGAGTTTATATTCACGAGAATTGATTTTGGAACAGGAGGTTGACGAGAAGCATGAGTTTGGGTTTAAGACTTACAAGTATACACTGAAGTGATTACCTTCTTCGAAGGATGACACACTTCGTGTGATGACCAGCGAAGCTGGATGACGAACGAGTTCGATGACCGCTTTGCGGTGGGATTAAGATTTTTTCTTTGATTTAGGCTTCACGAGGTCGAAGCTGTGTTGAACGAGCTCTTTTAATAATTTATCGGGGACATCGCTGTTCGGTATGACAAGGTTCCAATGTTTTTTACTGGTGTGGTAGCCTGGTTGAATGCCATTGTATTCCTCACGAAGTTCGATGGCTCTTTCGGGGTCGCATTTCAGGTTAATTCCCTTTTCGAAATTATCGAGATTAACCATGGCGAAGATCTTATTTTCAATTCGAAAAACCAATGCGCTTTCGCTGAAGGGCAAATCAGAAGTTACCTCATCACTAATGGCTTGACACGATTCAAAAAAATCTTCTATGTTCATCAGTCATAAGCTGCACAAGGAACGTGATTGCGTTCTTTGAGTCCGCAAGCACGGAACCCTAGGGTAATTTCGTGCGAATTGGTAGCGGCGTAACGCAAGCGATTTGCGGTAATGTCGTATGCGTATGCAATGGTTAAATAGGGAAGTGCATCTAATTTCACAAGCGCAGATCCACCATGACCACTTCTTCCTGCGATACCAATTGCAATAACTTTTTTGTAATCAAGCATAGCTTGTCCCTCTATAGATGGTTTGCTGTTCCCAACATAATTCAACAACGCTGCTGGTTTAAAAGTGAATTTGTCATTCAATTGAACAGCCTTTCCATATGCTAAAGTGTAGTGTCTTCTCATCTGTGTATCTGGAAGTCCTTTTACTTTTGGTTGTGTGAGTTGTCGAACAGATAATCCGTAGAATCTGTCTTTGCGGTAAAGCCACAATCCAAAGTTCACCGTAGGGGCTACGATGCTTCCCAAAGAGTTTCCAATCACCGGATCTATTTCAATGTCGGGCATGGTAATTCCAACTAAACCAAGACGGTATTGCGAGAAGCCCACACCAATTCCAGAAGACAAGGAATAGCCCTTCGTTAACTTCATGTGGTAGGCGTAATTTGCTACGAGTGACGTGGTGCCGAACGGCCCGTATGTGTCGTTCTCCACCATGACGCCTAGTCCGTGAAAATTGTATCTGCGTTGCCCGAACTTGTTGTGAACGTTTACGTACCCAGTTGTTGGCGCACCCTGAAATCCGGTCCACTGCTTGCGGTATCCTACGCGAGCTTCCAAGCATGGCGTGCTGCCGGTTACAGCGGGATTGTAGTTTAAATAGTTATATGTGAAATTCGTGTAATGTGGAAGCTGTTGGGCTTGCACATTGGAACCGAAGATCCACAAAAGCGCTATGATTGCTCGGAATTTTTTCATCTTAGTATGGAAACGATTCCGACATACGGCGGGATGTACAAGTTGTAAGCATTCAATTCAATCACATAGTAGTAGGCGCCGGTTGGCAAGTATTTTCCGTTGTTCGTTCCGTCCCACGGCGTGCGATAGCCGAGCGACTTAAATACAGGTTGTCCCCAACGGTCGAATACGCTTACCACTGCGGCTTCGAAGAGAGGTCTGTCTATTCCGGTTATCGTCCACGTATCGTCAATGTTGTCGTCATTGGGAGTAAGTGCGTTGTATATGGAAATCGGAGAAAGAATGTTAACGAAAATGGGAGCGTTCACGGTGCAGTCGCCGATAGTTCCAATAGCTGAAATGGCAATGGTCTGCCCCTCTTGTGTAGGGTAGAATGTCATGGTAGAATCGCTGGTGATTTCACTGAATTCCGGCATGGGATCCCAGGTGTAGGTTGTGCCCGAGCCTGCGCCTTGCGCCATGGCAGAGGAAGATTCTCCTAAAATTATTTGGAATGGAGAGGTGCCCGCGATAATGTCAACAGAGGTTCCCGCAATTTGTAAATCGTATGAGCAAATTCCGAAAAGTGGATCGTGATCTGATCCGATTAGAATTACATAGTCATGTTCGGGTAATAATCCGCCCATGTAAAAAACGGTGCTCGAATCTGAACTGAAGCACGGGCCAATAATGTTGTAAGAGGCGGGCAAACACGGATCCACGGAAGGAATAAGCTCGGCAACAACTAATCCAATGGGATTGTCCCCAGCAAAGTCGTCACAGTCTTGATGGGTTAATCCAATTTCAAGAATTCCGTTGGGTGCACTTCCTGTGTGAAAACTATAAAAGTTTGTCATGGCATAACTGAAACAGCCTGTATTGAATGGAGCAGAGACCAATTGCTCGGTAGAAGGCTCGGCGTCTGCACAAATCACATTGCTAGTGACAGAAGCACACGGTTGTGCCATTGCTTTAGCAACACAGAGAACTAGAGATATGGCTAAAAATAGATGTTTCATTTGACTATTCAAAAGTAATCATGACCGATCCTTTTTCAACGGCTTGGCCAGCATTCACTGAAATGCTTTTTACCACTCCGTCGGTTGGACTCTTGATTACGTTTTCCATTTTCATGGCTTCGAGAATTAAGAGAGGCTCGTCTTTTTTAATTTCCTTTCCAACTTCGGCGCAAATGGAAAGCACAAGTCCGGGCATTGGAGATTTCACTTGTTTAATTTTCGCGCTATTCGCAGATGAGAATCCTAACGAATTCAATAATGCGTCCAACGGTTCTTCTAACCGAACCTCGGTTGTTTTATTGTTAACTTTCAACACAACTTTCTTCTCTTCCTTGGAAAGGGAAAGAACTTCCACATTTACACTTTTCCCCTTCCAAACAAAATGCAGATGAGCTCCGTTTTGCAGGAGGTCTAGCGGTAACGACTGGTTGTTTAACACAACGGTTTTACTGTTTGTGTTCGAAGAAACTTCGAATGCGGGGGCATTATTTACAGTGGCCTTCATTTCTTATTCGTCTTAACGAACGCGAAGCTAACTAAATTCGCGCAGATGATGGGCGTCTATTTTCATATTCCGTTCTGCAGGCATGCCTGTCACTATTGCGATTTTCATTTTTCGACGAAACTCGATGCGCAAGAAGATTTGGTTCAAGCTATGTTGAAGGAAATGGCGCTTCGAAAAGAAGAATTATCGCAGAATAAAATAAGCACCGTCTATTTTGGTGGTGGAACTCCTTCGCTGCTTACTGAATCGCAGCTCGGAAGAATATTAGAAAACTTGGGGGAGGGAATATCTTCGGCGAAAGAAATTACGTTGGAAGCCAATCCGGAAGACCTTACGCCTGAATATTTACGCATGCTTCAGCGCCTTGGAATAAACAGGCTAAGCATAGGGGTGCAATCTTTTTACGACGAGCATCTGGAATACATGAACCGCAAGCACACTGGGGCTCAAGCGGAAGCCGCAATCAAACGCGCACAAGACTCGGGAATCACCAACATTACAGCTGATCTCATTTTCGGAATTCCCATTGCCTCATTCTCGCAATGGCAGTCGAATGTAGAACAATTGCTTCAATTGGAAATCCCACATTTCAGTTCATATGCGTTAACGGTTGAAGAGAAAACAGTTTTCGGCGCACGTCAGAAAAAAGGAATGTTAGAGCCTCAGAAAGACGAAGAGGTTGAAAAGAGTTTTTTGTATTTAGATGAAACCGCGAGGCTTCTCGGATACGAGCATTACGAGCTTTCGAATTACGCGAGGCCAGGCTTTCGCTCTGTTCATAACGGGAATTACTGGAAAGGCATTCCCTATTTGGGTTTCGGGCCTTCAGCGCATTCTTTTTCAGAAGGAAAACGTCGCTGGAACATTTCGAACAATCCGCAGTACATTCGATTGATTGAATTGAAAAAGGAATTTTTCGAGGTGGAAGAATTGACTGAAGTGGATCGCTTGAACGAGCGCATCATGGTCGGACTTCGAACATGCGAAGGAATTGAATGGAAAGATTTTCCGGACGATTGGAGAAAAGAAAACGAACGGAATTTTTTCAAGTATGTGGAAGGGGGAAATGCAGAAATGGACGAAGTTGGATTTCGACTTACGCCGAAGGGATGGCTCATTTCCGACCACATTATTTCAACATTATTTATTTAATCTTGTATCATGAAACTAACGCTTGAGAAAGACGGACGACGCTATTCATTTCAAACTGAAAAAGGAATGGACATAAGCATCTCGATGACTCCGAAAGGTCCGCGTGCTTGGTACGTAGAGCCTATGCGCATTGAACCCGTTCGCACCGAACAGTTCTTGGGTTCTGTTGCTGAAGGTGGAGCAGTAAATTTTCGCGACGTGTATTTCAATCCGCATGGTCACGGCACTCACACCGAAAATGTTGGACATATCGTTGACACGGACTTTCCTGTGATAAACAGTATTTCTTCTTCTCATTTTTTTGCGAATCTAATTTCTGTTGAATTGAAAAATCAATTTAATGATTGGGTGGTGAGCGAAGAGAGTTTAGCGGGCTTTGATTTAAATGTTGAAGCGCTTATTATTCGAACAAAACCGAATGATCATTCGAAGGTTCAAAGACAATATTCAGGAACGAATTTTCCTTATTTGACGTTAGGTGCTATGCAGCGAATTGTTGATGCAGGGGTGCAGCATTTGCTTATTGACTTACCTAGCGTAGATCGCGAGGAAGACGGCGGAGCGCTTGCTGCGCATCATTTATTTTGGAATGTTCCTGCTGAGCCGAACTTTCAGAAAACCATTACGGAGTTGATTTACGTTCCAAATGAAATTGCAGATGGAATGTATGTATTGAATTTGCAGGTTTCGAATTTCGCTAACGACGCAGCTCCGAGTAGACCTATGCTTTTTGATCTAGAGGAAGAATAACGAAGAAGGAACTTCCTTTATCGACTTGCGTTCTGAAAGCTACGTTACCGTTCATCTGTGTAACAATGCTCTTCACCATGGCTAATCCAAGTCCGCTGCCAGTGCTTCGTGTAGTGAAGTTCGGCATAAAAATGCGCTTAGAAATTTCCGGGGAAATTCCACTCCCGTTATCGG
>JBILTF010000104.1:0-6168 GCA_044371675.1 Flavobacteriales bacterium | reverse complement strand
AGTTTTGAGCGCATATTTTTTTTTCAAAGGTAATAAAGTCCGAAGGACGAATGTTGCAAAGCAACGAATGCCATAGGCGAATGTTCTTTGAACGAATGTCTGCGACGTGAGTTACGGATTGAAATCCAAGAGTGAAGAAAACGAGAAGCAATACTATTGGGCAAATGAAAATTAAAAGCCTACATTCACAACGTCAACTGCAAGGGACGAACCAACACGTTTTAAAATATGATTTCAAAAAAGAAAGCGCTCACCGCGGTGCTTGCCACATCTGTGCTATGCAGCGCAACAACATATGTCCTTGCTCGAAAATTTTCTACCCAAAATGAAAGTTCCTCTACGAATATTGGCGAGTGTTCTTATAACATAAAACGATTACTCGGTTACGAATACATTAAACCATTGGAATACGCTGAACCAGAAAATGAGTCGGCATTGTACAGCTCTTTCAAAACAAAAGTGGAAACATTTGTTGCCGAAAAAAAGAAAGCTGGATTGTTGAACAACGCTTCGGTTTATCTGCGTGATTTCAAGAAAGGAAACTGGATGAGCTTTCAAGGAAAGATGCCGTTTCATCCAGGCTCTTTGATTAAAGTCCCTATTCTCATTTCTTATTTGAAATTTGAAGAACATAGACCTGGTATTCTAAAAGCACCTGTGACCTTCGAAGCGGGGCAATACATTCCCTCGCAGTCTTACAATTCAAAACAAATTGAAGTCGGGAAGACTTATACCATAAAAGAGTTATTGGAATACATGATCAAATACTCTGATAACAATGCGACTTTCTTGTTGAAGAAAAACTTAGACGTCGCACAATTCAAGAAGACATACGACAACGTTGGTCTTACGGTGCCGAACATTATGGATGTGAATTATAGTCTTTCAGCTGAAGACTTTTCGGTCTTCCTGAAAGTCTTATTCAATGCGGGATATTTATCCATTGCCAACTCTGAATATGCGCTTAAACTTTTAACGGAGTGCGATTTCAAAGATGGTTTCGTAAAAGGTCTTCCTGCTGGGACTCCGGTTGCACACAAGTTCGGCGAATGGGGTGACGGTGGTGCTAATCACGAATTGCATGAGTCGGGAATTATTTACATCGATGACGACGCATACATACTCACTGTCATGACCAGTGGAAAAAGCATTCCTGAGTTAGCAAAAACGATTCAAGAGATTTCAGCTTTGTTCGATCAGGAATTAGATAATCCGAATAAGGCGAATGGGTTGTTTCAGAAAAAGAATATAGTGCTGTAAGGCGAAGCTCATTGCTTCGCGAGGGCAACATGTTGCTAGGGCGAATGCTTCGCTAGGGTCCTTCGTACGAAGGTTTAACAACGTACTTCCAATAACGCAGTTCCTCAGTACCCCGGATAGCAGTGGAAAGCCTTTGAACGAAGCGAGAAGCTTGGAACGAATAGCCTGAAAAGGTTAAAAAAAAGGAGCAAACCGAAGTTCGCTCCTAATCTTTAATCTAAACTTAATCTACTATTTCTTAATTACGCGGATGGTAATGTTTGAAGTGTTGTTGCTCAGGTTCACGAAGTAAACTCCGCTTTCTAAGTTTGAAGTATCCATTGTGTGGAACATGTTTCCTGCGTTCACAGCGAATGCTTCAGCAGAAACTATTTGTCCAGCTAAATTGAAGATCGTAGCATTCATTATACCTGAATCGAAAGAGCTGAATTGAATGTTCAATTCGTTTTCTGTTGGATTAGGGTAAACCATTAGGTCTTCGAAAGCAACGTTTTCAGAAACTGAAACGCTAGTCAAGTTGATAGTGAATGTGTTTGAACAATCTCCGTTCGTTGCGGTAAGAACCACTGTGAAATCTCCACCTGTTGCATACGTGTGCGAAGGGTTAGCAGATGTTGAAGTGTTTCCGTCACCGAAATTCCAAGAGTATGAAGATGCGTTAGTCGAATTGTTCAAGAACTGAACAGTGTAGCTTCCGACAGATTGATTGAAAGAAGCGTCAGCCGTTGGAGTTGCATTTACAGAGATGAAAATTGGAGCCGAAGCACCTACTCCGTTACAAGCGTCAGCGTTTGTAACGTTCACCGTGTAAAGACCTTCAAGTGTAGCGTCAATTGTTTGAGTAGTAGCTGGTAAACCAACACCGTTGAATGTCCAAGCGTATGAATCAGCAGCAGAAGCTGAAAGAGTTACAGCAGAACCGTCGCAGATTGAAGTGCTTCCATTTGCAGAGATCGTAGGGATTGGAGAATCGCTCACGTTTACGCTAATGGTGTTTGAAGAAGCTGAACATCCGTTTGCATCTGTGTACTCCAAAGAGTAATCACCAGTTGCAGATACAGTGATTGCATCTGAAGTAGCGTTTGTATTCCAATCGTTTCCACCCACTTGAGAAGAAGTGATTTCAACGCTTCCACCTGTGCAGAAAGAAGTGCTTCCGTTAGCAGTGATAGAAACTGTTGGATTCTCATTTACTACTACAGTCAATTGATTTGAATTTGCAGTACATCCTTTGTTGTTACGTGCAGTTACACTGTAGGTACCAGCCGTCATGAAATCTTGTGTTGAACCTGAAGCGCCGTTGTTGCTCCATACGAATTCGGAACTAGCATCAGAAGAAGTTGCATTCAAAGTAACCATTGAACCTTCGCAGATTGAAGTTGAACCGGTAGCTGACACAGTCGCAGTAATTGCGTTATTCATTGCAGAAGAGTAGTCAGCATTTTGCGGATCCCACTCTGCCCAACAAGAAGTCCAGTCTTCTGAACCCATTGCGCCGCGGAAAGAAACTGGAGTAAAGAACGAGTCTTGCAAATATGAATCAGAGAAATCTGCCCCTGAAGCCAACTGAGAGTTAGACTGAAGAGAGAAGTCTGGATTCGCAAGAGTCATGCTATTCCAACCTAGCTCAGCACCTGTGTTCACTAAACCGTTGGCATTTGCGTTGAAGAAGTTGGTGATATTGAAACCTGCAATGATATTGATGTTGTTCGGATTAGGTGTTGTTGCTGTAGCTAATGAATCGTCCATTTGAGAAATTATGTTGTTTTTGAAACGAAGATTGTTGGCTGTTGCATTTCCTTGCGTTGATGCACCATCGATTAAAAGTCCAACCGGATATCCAGCAAAAACACTGTTAAATGTGCTTGTTTCTGTTCTTCTTCTCAAGTGCAAAGCACGCTTGTAATTTACATTGATGGTGCTGTTGAATAACAGTGGACCAGCAACAGTTACATTTGAGAAATGTGCTTGCGTGTTTGGAGTTTGAATGCTTCCATTAGCGTCGTTGTCTGACTCGAGACCGTTAGAACCTGATAGGTCGGCGATTTGTGGATCACGAACTGAAAGTGCAAATTGCACGTTACCGCGGTATCCGAAATCTGTATCGAAATCATCGTCCCAGTTACGGTAAGCAATGATGTTCTTCACGTTAACGTTACCTCCAAACCATTCGAAAGCATCGTCACCACAATAAGAAACTTGAACGTGATCAATGGTTGTTCCATTACCAACACCGCACATTGTTAAACCGTTAATTTCTGAGTTTGGTTGAAAAGGAATTCCACCGAACTCGATACGAACGTAACTGATAATACCAGAATCGTCGTTTGCATCTGGGGAAGCTCCACCTCCGTAGATAGAACCTACTCCACCTTCAACTACTGCTTCACCTGCTGGAGTATTCACCGCAGCTCTTCCGCAAAGAATTAATCCACCCCAGTCACCGTAACTTCTTTGTCCGGCGGCTCTCTGAGATGTCATAACGATCGGTTGCTCTGCAGTACCTTGCGCGTTGATGTATCCGTCGCGCTCAACAATTAAAGAACCCTTTGTTACCAAATCTCCTTTGATGATTGTACCTGGCTGAATAATCAAAGTGTCGTTAGCAGTTACCTTTACGAAACCTGAAAGGATGTAAATGTTGTTGTTCGTCCATGTGGTAGTTCCATTGATGTCTAGGTTTCCACTTACCACAATCTGCGCCTGGCTTGAAAATGAAGCCACGAGTAGCGCAAAAGAGAATAAAAGTTTTTTCATAATTTAAATTTGTTTGTGCAAACTTCACTGCTGCATTTTATAATAACATGATGACGCGCTTATGGATTCATTATGCAATTCGAAAGAGAATGTTATGTTCTTTAAGAGAATGTTATCTTACTTTTTTTCTCTTCGACACTTTCACGTCTTCTCTGAACTTGTAACTTAAAGTCACACTCCAGTAATTACCTCTGTTAAAGTACTGCAGACGCTGATCATTTGCACGACTTAATTTACCATCGTTGTTTGCGTCTTGAAGGAATACGAAATCTTGTTTCAACACATCTTGAACACCTGCACGCACCGAGAATCCATTCTTGAACGATTTTGTAATAGCAATGTCTAACATGTCGCGAGACATTTCATAGACTTCGGGGATATCGGGAATTCCAACAATTGTAACACGCGGACCAATGCGGTTGTACAACAATGTGATTTGCCATCCCAAAGAATCGTTGTCGTAATACAAACCACCGTTAATGATATAAGGAGACTGTCCAACCATTGGACGATTTGGATTTAGTCCGGAAGCAACACCTGCAGCACTTACTTGAATGTCTGACTTAATGAAAGAAGCATTCGCCACCACGGTTAGGTTTTGTAGTATTCTGTTTGAAGTCATTTCCTTCAATGACTTGCGAATATCGAATTCCACTCCATAGCTCGTTGCACCCAAAGCATTTCCAGGAGCGAAACTGCGTGTTCCACCCGATCCAACGCCCGGCACGAAGTAAGGCTCAATTGGATTATTAAATTCTTTGTAAAACAATGCAGCGCTCAAATACTCTGTGTTCGAAGGGTAATGTTCTATGCGTATGTCTGCGTTTGAATTGGTAGCGAAAGTCAAATTCGGATTACCTGTATTGATGAAGTTGTTCTCGAAATCGTAGAAACTGAATGGCGCCAATTCACGAAACTCAGGTCTGTTAACTGTTTTTCCGTAAGCTGCTCGCAGCATTGTTTTCTTACTTAGCGTATAAGAAACATTTATGGAAGGAAGGAAAATCAAAGAATCCAATGAAGCCTTAATTGGCGTCCCAGTGATATCGGCACTTGTCAAAACCTGTGAATTCTGTTCTAAACGAACACCTCCTGAAACTGTTAATTTTTCGAAAGGCAAAGTTATCATGGCATAACTAGCACAGAGGTTGGAGGATGCATGATACCTGTCAGCCCCACGTGTGTCTTCACCGAGTGTAAACCCAGTTGAGTCTATCATATTTTCAGGAGCTAGAATATTTGCTAAGCTGGTTGTATCCTTATTCCAATCAAAATTAAAGGCATCAATTACGTATCCTAAATTGCGTGTGCTAAAATCACGGTCTTTGTCTTCAACGTACAATCCTACCTTTAGTGTTGCAAATTTGGGCTTCTCCTTATCGGAGTTTAATTGTTTCAACTTGTGCTCATAGTTAGCGGCATAGGTGCGAACATCTTCCTTCAAACTCATGAACAGTCTTCCTGAATAAAATGGTTGAGCCACGGTTGTGAAATAGGCATGGAAATTCTCATCTGAACCATCCAATGGTCGTGTATAACGGATTCGTTTCCAGTCTGGATCATTCCTTCTCGTCTGAGCATAACCCAATGCCCAATTCAAACTTCCTTTGCCCTTAAATAGCTCATGGGTTCCTGTTAGTTGGGTATTGTACATACGACGCTCCGTATAGCGGAATGAATATTCCTGACGGTAGTTTCCCTCTTCCAAAGCACGACCTGTTCTAAAGGTATTAGATTGCAAACCGTTTTGATTCAAGAAATTTTTAAACTCGATAAAACTTTTATCAGTCTTGATTCCCCAATTGTGAAGCAAACCCACATTGGCACTCTTCTGATAAATCATATCGTTGAATGAAAACACCGTATCACTGACTTGAGTCGCTGGATCAAACACGTTGTAATCCATACGATTTGAATTTTGACGTTGGGCAGTTCTTGAATAACTAATCGCAGTGAAATTTCCGAATTGAATTTTTTCGGTTTGAAAGCGCTTGCCAAACGAAACATTCACACGGCGGTCTGGTAAAGCAGTTTCCGATTTATATCCCCATGTATTAGGAAGAGCCAAACTCAATTTTCTTGCTTCCTCATCGGAAATGTTGTTGGAAATATTATCCGGAAAAATCGAAGGTAAGTCGCGCGTTCCGTTAT